>CAMCSI010000029.1 GCA_945877885.1 Chlamydia trachomatis | reverse complement strand
CATTAGTAAGATAAAAAGGACGGCATTTCCCCCAAAAAGATATCTTTTCTTCTTACAGAATTTACCTTTAGATCTTCCAATCCAAACTAAAGCAATAGGCAAAACTCCTAATAGTAGCGCCGAACCAAAGCCACCTGCAAACGATAAAGCTGTTAAAAATATAGAAGGGTTACTCAGAACTACTAATACCACGGGGCAAAAAATCAAAAGACATAAGTAAAGACGCCTTAATTTACAAGCTTTTACATGGAAAAGATCTGCAAAAAAATCTACCATACCAAGTGCTACCCCAATAAACGAAGTAGTTAATGCAAAAAAAGAAAAATATCTACCTAAGATGTAAATGTTTTTATTGGAAACTGCATAAAATAGAGGATCAACTGCGCTTAAACCCATTTTTTTTGCCTCTATTAACCCATGGACACCTTCTGCAGGAACAATTCCTTTAATCAAAAAATCCCAAATTAAGTAAGAAAGAAGGGGTAAAAGCGTTCCAAAAATCACTGCCGTTTTAGCTTTTGCAGCATTATTATCTAAATAAGCATAAAGAGTTGGAACAGTTCCTTGATAGCTAAATGATGTAAAAATGATCGGAAGGCCCAAGAAAGCATATTTCCAACCCCAATAATTTGCACGATTAACAGTTGCATTTTCCACAGAAATGAAAATAAAAATTAAAAATGATAGAATAAGCCCCACCATTAATAGAGCATTTAACCTTGAAGAAATTTTTGCCCCACCCCAAACAAATCCACCGAAAAAGAGAGTAAAGGCAAGCACGCCAAAAACATAAGGAATATGGGAACAAATTGCTTCTAAAACAAGTCTTCCCCCTAACGAGACGTAGGCTATCAAAAGAAAATAAAATAAAAAAATATACAAAGAAAATACAAGCCACTTACCAACCGGCCCAAGAAACGTCTCTGCCATCGTAAGTAGATTAGAATTTTTCGGCAGCCAAGAACAAAGTTCAATAAATAAACACCCTGTTGCTGCAGAAAACATCCAACAAAGTAAATAGATAAAATAGGAGGGTAATATCCCAGATCCTGCTGTTGCTACCGGATTGGCAAGCATTGCAGCACCAATTGCCGTCCCGCCAATTAATAAAGCGCCAAGAAAAGTTTTACTTAAAAGGCTTTGTATACTTTTTTTCATAGGGCTATCTTATCAGGAAAAGAAAAAGCAAGCTATCTTTTTTATAGTAGCTTTGCTATAATTCAGGTTCTAACGGTATAATAGTAACAGTGAAAAAATATTCGAAGCAGCAACATAATATAGATCAAAAAGATATCGATCCAGACGCTCTTGAAGTGCTTGACATCCTGAGAGAAAATGGATTTAAAGCCTATCTTGTAGGTGGATCGGTAAGAGATCTATTATTAAACTATACCCCAAAAGATTATGATATCTCCACAGATGCCATGCCTGAGGAAGTTAAGGAATGTTTTTCCAACTGCTTTATTGTCGGAAAAAGGTTTCGCCTAGCGCATGTTCGAATGGGGCATAAAGTGTATGAAGTATCTACCTTTCGAAAAGGGGATAATGAAGATGATGCGTTAATTTTTAATGATAATGAATGGGGTACTGAGGAAGAAGATGTCACAAGACGTGACTTTACGGTAAATGGTCTTTTCTATGACAGTGAAACTGAAGAGATCATAGATTATGTAGGAGGGGTAGAAGATGCTAAGAAAAATCTTTTACGCTGCATAGGAAATCCCTACATTCGCTTTAAACAAGATCCTGTTCGAATGATCCGTTTATTAAAATTTAGAGCCCGTTTTGGCTTAACACCTGATGAAGAAATGATCGAGGCGTTATTTGTTCTTCGCAGAGAAATCCTAAAAAGCTCGCCAGCTCGTATTTTGGAAGAATTGCTACGAATGCTTGAATCTGGATCATCGGTTCCTTTTTTAAAAAATCTTCAGGATCATGGATTTTTAGAAACGCTACTTCCTAATTTAGCCCATTTTTTTGAAACCCCTCTTGCAAAAGAGATCTATGATTTTTTAACCGATATAGACAGATCTATTTTAGCAGAACAAAGAAAGCCTCCAAGTCGTGCAATTTTAGTTTCATGCCTTGTCTATCCTATATTTAGACAACATATTTTTGAAATGTATGAAGCACATCCAAAAAAAACTCATCTTGGAAAAATTCAAGATGAAGCACACGAATCTACTGAATTTTTGTTCGAACCAACCCTGCGCATCACAAAAAAAATCCTTGCAGAAGTGGTAAATATTTTATCTACGCAATACCGATTTACCCCCCTACAAAAGAACAAACGACTCCCATGTAAAATCCCAAAAACACAAGATTTCAGCTCTTCGCTTAAATTTCTTAAAATTCGGGCAAATATAGAACCAGGCCTTGCAGAAATCTACTCCCAGTGGCAAGCCGCCTATGAAAATCATAAAAAAGACCATCCAAAGCCCAAAGAGCTCCCAAAAGGAAAATCTACCAGAAGACGAAGACGATGAAAACGTTTAATGCAAACGCCCTCACCTTTCTTGTAAAAGAGCCAAAAGATAGGCCTGCACTAAATACCGTTTTTTACTTTTCCCTATCTGCAGAAGATTCCCTCTCTTTACCCCCCTTCTCTCATCCTGTAGACAGTCTTATAAGAAAAGGTGTTCGAGTGATCTCTACAACCCTTCCCCATCATGAGGGCAATGCTAAACCCTACGGCATTCAAGAACTGTGGCAAAAAGATAAACATACGCTTAAAATCTTTATCAAAAGGCTTATGGAAAGTATGGAAGAAATAAAAAACCACTACCCTCCCCCCTATGGAGCTATGGGTCTTTCTCGTGGTGCATTTATTGCCCTTCACCTTGCAAGTGAAAGTAAAGATGTTACCACCATTTGCTGCTTTGCCCCAATGCTTTCATTGAAAGATGACCTAGATCTTTCACTACCTACCCTTGTCCCGAAACTACTGTCAAAAAATATTTGTATTTTTATCGGAGACAACGATACGTTAGTCAATACCAGTAAAGTGATTGCATTTGGCCATGAGATAGGAGCTAAAGTAACCCTTTATCCATCTATCGGCCGAGGGGGTCATGGGACCCCAGATGAGCAATTTGAAGAAGGAGCTGCATGGCTGTCCATGAATCTATAACCTCCATAGATATTTTTGTCCTCTGCGGAGAATTAAGTGGAGATAAGCTAGGCTTTGATCTATTAAAAGATCTTTGTAAAACTTACAAGGTCGAAGGGGTGCTTGGACCACATCTTCGCACTCTAAACATTAAAGAGCTCCTTCCCATGGACGATTTATGTTTTATCGGGCTAAAAGCACCTATAAGATCGCTTCGAAAGATTTTTAAATCAGTAAAAATAATCAGAGAGCACATAAAAAAAACGAGCCCTAAAATAGTGCTGCTTATTGATGCCCCCGATTTAAACCTACGGCTTGCAAAAAAACTGCGTAAAGACGGATTTAAGGGAAAACTTATCCAACTGGTGTGCCCAACCATCTGGGCATGGCGTCCTAAAAGAAAAGCGATCCTTGAAAAATACTACGACCACCTTCTATGCCTCTTCCCCCATGAAAAAGAGCTCTTCAAAAACTCCCCCCTTTCGGTCTCTTATATTGGCCATCCTCTAAGATCTATTAACGCAAAAGATCCTACAAATCATAAAAGCATCATCGCCCTTTTCCCCGGCTCAAGAAAAAGTGAAATTAGCGCGCACCTTCCTACCTACTTAAAAGCCTGTGAAGCTTTTCCAAACTATAAAATCCATGTAAGTGTGGCAAAACTCTCACTGCTTCCCCTTATCCAAAAGTATGCCGAAGGAAAAGAGGTAACCCTATGCATGCCTGATGAAAAAGAAACCCTGATCCGGGACGCTACATTTGCTCTTGCAAAAACCGGCACTATTAACCTAGAGCTTGCCCTGCACCACCTTCCACAAATTAGTTGTTACAAACTATCTAAACTGGAACAAATTATCTTTGATCATATTTTTGGGCTACACCTCACCCATTATAGCCTTCCCAATATCCTCATGAAAAAGCGAGTGATCCCAGAGCTTATTGCCCCCTTTGCTTCCTTAAAAAACATTACGCAAGAGCTTTTTAATCTTGTAAATGACCCCTACATCCTACCATCGATGCAAAAAGATTACGCCGAGCTCTCCTCAAAAATCAAAAATAGTGTAACAGAGGATGGATCTACTTTTTTAAAAGAACTATTGACCTTTACTAGATAAGATCTCCCAAATTTTATCACATGCAACCTCAGAAAACTTTTCTCTTCTAGAACTTGAAGAACTTCCTATCCTGTACACAGCTTGTACTCCTAAATAACTACATGTAACAAAATTTTGCGTACCTATCATTTCATCTACTCTATCTAATATAGCTAGATTTCTTCTCTCTCTACTTTTGAAAAAAGAACATCTTTTTGGAACCTCCATCTTTTCAAACTCATGAGATTTTAGCTCTCTTATTCCATCGTCAAACCCATTATTTTCAACAAAAACCATGGATTTGAAGTCTAGGCGATTTAAATTTACCTCATGATTCATCCAAATATCAGTAAATTTGGCATTTGTTAATTTAATTAACCGCATCACAGCCACTTGCCATTTATCTCCTAAAAATTGTTTTTTAAACACTTTAAATGAACCAAAAGGGGTGATAAGACGAGAAAACCTGGATTCTGTAACAAACAAACACTCACCTTTTGTGCTAGGAAATGCCTCTCTTTCAAACTTTTGCCTTTGATTTTTCTTTGATGAAAAAATTTCATTATTTACCTGATTCGTTAATACCAATAAATCTTGAATGAACTTATATTTTTCAATAAGGTGTTCTTGTTCAATAAAATTATGTAAACATTCATTTTTTTCTTCCAAAGCAGCTTTTTCAACCTCTTCATAGGTTATAGTATTGCTTCCTATCACAACTTTCATTTTAAACCTCTATGTAAAATTTGAATAATAGCAGATTGTAAAGAATATGTGAACTATTTTCTTTACTAAAAATTTATATTTTAACTCTATCTATTGTCAAACTAAAGAGGTTTCTTGATTGAAAATGGGGTTTGGTGTAATATGTCTCCCATTATGGATGAATTAGAATTATATATAGATCGTTTACGTCAGGGAGAGTATAAAGACTTTTCTTTAAAGTCTGACGCAAAGCTTATGGAAGCTGAGGATCACGAAGCATTATTTGAAAGTGACATTGTAGCAACGGGTGCTGCAACCATTTCAAGCGAGCATTTAATTCTAAATATTTCTATAGAAACAAAAGGTAAAACGTACTGCAAAATCTGTAACCAGCCCATCGAACATACGATACATATTGAAGAAAACCACGTCTGTTTTTCATTAGAAAATATGAAAAGTGGTGTATTTTCTTTAGGTCCTTATATTCGAGAGACAATTTTTTTAAACCTTCCTAAATATAGTGAATGTGAAGGCTTGTGCCCAGAAAGAGTGGTGCTTAAACAATATTTAAACAAAAGAGAAAATCCCTCATAAGGATTTGTAAGGAGCGACAATGGCAGTCCCAAAAAAGAAGATCTCAAATTCACGAAGAAAAAAACGTCGTGCGCACGATTTCAAAACACCTAAGACTTATAACACTTGTTCAAATTGTGGCAACTTTGTAGCCTCTCACCATGTATGCGAAAGCTGTGGATTCTACAAAGGTGTATCAATGAAGAAGATGGCAGTATAAATTAGATTTACTCGTTTAAAAAACATCTTATGGAAATTAAATTCCGGATGCTTTATAATGCACAATCTAAATTTACCAATCTTATGGATTTAATATGAAAGAAATCCTTATAAACGTCGAATCTAAAGAGCTTCGTGTAGCCAAGTTAAAAAACAAAAAGCTTACAGATCTTATCGTCGAAAGGAAAAAAAGTCGCCAAATTACGGGAAATATTTACCGTGGTGTGGTGAAAAACATCCTAAAAAACATTCAATCTGCGTTCATTGATATTGGCGAAGGTGAAAATGGCTTTGTGCACATCACTGACGTGATGGAAAATACACAAAAGTTTCAAGAAATGTTTGACATGGACTTTGAGCACTCAGGCAAAACCACAGATCCTGAAGAAACTGACATTTCAAAAATTTTAAAAACTGGTCAGACTGTACTTGTTCAAGTGGTTAAAGAGCCAATTGGCACAAAGGGAGCACGTCTTACCTCTAACGTTTCCATCGCAGGAAGGTTTTTGGTATTAATCCCAAACAGTCCTCACAGAGGTGTTTCAAAGAAAATTACAGATAATAAGTCTCGCACTCGCTTAAAGAATTTAATTCAAGCCTTTGAGATGCCCTCAGATATGGGGCTTATTTGCCGAACCTCTTGTGTAAATGCAACCACCGATCAGCTCATCGATGAAGCTCATGAACTCATTGAAAATTGGGAAAAAACTAGACAAGAGTTTGAAAAATCTAAAGGCGTAGCTCTTTTGTACCAAGAATCAGATGTGGTCAAGCGCACTTTAATCAAGGCTCTTGATAAAGATGTAACTAGGGTTCTTGTCGATGACATGGCCACTTACAACATGCTTTGTGCTATGGAGCAAAAATATCGTGGTCCAGAAAGTAAGCTAAAAGTGGAGTATTACAGAGATAAATTTCCTATTTTTAAACGTTTTGGTGTAGAAAAAGAAATTGAAAAGGCTGCAAATAGAAAAATTTGGTTACCAAGTGGCGGATATCTATTTTTTGAAAGAACAGAGGCCATGTATACTGTTGACGTAAACTCAGGCCGCGGTCAAAGCAAAAGTGATGGCGGAAAAGATGTAGAGGAAGCAATCGTTCATGTAAATATGGAAGCGGCTGATGAAATTGCAAGGCAACTATCGATCAGAAATATTGGAGGTCTTGTTATTTGCGATTTCATTGACATGAGATTTAGGAAAAATGGCAAACGTGTTCTTGATCGTTTAAAGGCGGCTTTAAAGGAAGATTCTGCAAAGATCACCATTTTAGGAATGAGTGAATTCGGCTTAGTGGAAATGACAAGGCAACGAAGTAGAGAATCCTTAACACAGACTATGTATACAGAATGCCCTTACTGCTATGGTAAAGGGTTGGTGAAAAACTTTGAAAGTGCCTCTATTGATCTTGAAAGAGCTATTTCAGAACTTGTTCATGTAGGGGAAAATTATGCTCTCGAGATTTCTGTTCATCCTTCATTTGATGAGTTTTTAAATAAAGACGATAAAGCTTATTTGATTTCCACTTTTGAAGAAAATAATGCCAAACTCACTTTTAAAGTTGATGATACGCTTCATATCAGTGAATTTGAAATCTATAACTCAACAAATGGAAAATTGCTTGAAGTCTGAAATACGTAGAATCTTAGAATATGAGAAGGAAAATGTTACTGAGCAGGTATACTTTCATCTTGTGGCTCTTTTTGATGGTTTTGCTGATGTTACCTTTGAAAAAAATCTACCAGTAGATGGAATAAAGAAACTATTGCATAAATATCTTTCATTGATAAAACAGGAGCTTGCAAATCCTTATCCGTTTGGTATTTATCATCAACAAGAAACCTCCCCTATCGACTTTTACTCTTTTTCAATAGATTTTTTCAGCCCTTTTATAGATAAAAATGAGTGTAATATTTTAGGTAAAGATCACATTGGAGAAATTCTTGAGATTTTAGAAAAAGGGGAAAATGTCATTCTTCTTGCCAATCATCAAACAGAGGCAGATCCCACACTACTTGGTGTTTTACTAGATGATGAGTATCCTGGACTGATTAGAAAAATGACAGCCATTGCAGGAGCAAGAGTCACAAGCGACCCTGTGGTTACCCCAATGACTAGAGGTCAAAATATCATCTGTGTCTATTCAAAAAGATACTTTGATCACCATCCTGAAAAAATGAAGGAAATGCAGCAGCATAATTCATCTGCCATGATACAGCTTAGACATTTACTCAGTGAGGGAGGAAAGCTTATCTATATAGCCCCATCTGGTGGAAGAGATCGAAAAAATGATGAGGGAATACTATTTCCTGCTCATTTTAACCCTGATAGTATAGAACTTATGAGAATTGTTGGCGAAAAAGCTGAAAGAAAGACCCATTTTTTTCCACTTGCCATGCATACCTACAGGGTACTTCCCCCCCCTGAAAAAGTAAAAAAAGAAATTGGCGAAGAAAGAAAATTGTGTCATTCTCCAATTCATATAGCTTTTGGTAAAGAGATTCATATGAACCCTCCTTCCCCAGAAGAAAAAAAAGATAAAGAGTTATTCAGAGTAAAGCAGGCCTCAGCTATTTACAGCGAAGTGGTTGCTCTTTATAACACTATTACAACCTAATTAAAAGGGGCCCGTGATGAACATAAAAAAAGCAATCTACGTAATTTTATTACCATTTACGCTTTTTACAGGAAATATTTATGGATCACTCCCTAGCAAGAGCATCTCTCAAACAGTTCCTGATAAAAACCCTTTAAAAATATTAACCCCTTCAATGAAAAGCATTGAAACAAGAAAACTCATTCTTTCTAACGATATTGAAGTTTTTTTAATCTCAGATGCGGACGCAAGACAATCATCTGCTGCAATGGCTGTAAATGTAGGGCAATGGAATGACCCAGAAGCTTATCCTGGAATGGCTCATTTTTGTGAACATATGCTATTTATGGGGTCAAAAAAGTACCCTGATGAAAATTATTTTACTCAGCTTATTCATGACCATGGTGGCTCCAATAATGCTTATACAAAAACCGATCGTACTGTTTATATGTATTCCATTGATAACGATCATTTAGACCTTTCTTTAGATGTATTTTCAAGATTTTTTATCGATCCACTCCTTTCAGAAAACTGTATTGATCGAGAGCTTTTAGCAGTAAATCAAGAGTACAATAAAAACAGAGAAAATGATGGATGGAGAGCCTGGTATATTTTTAAAACGGAGGGAAATCCCTCTCATCCAAACGCCCAAGATGGCTGCGGAAATCAAGAAACATTGAAAATCATCGGCAGGGATAATCTTGAAAAATGGTACAAGCAGCATTACAAATCAAATGGCATGCATCTTGTTGTTTATTCTAATAAAGACTTAGACACCTTAACCGCTCTTGTGGAAAAATGCTTTAGCGAAGTAGAGCATTCAAAAGAGACCACCGCCCCTATCCCTTATAAGAAAATCTCCTCCCCTAATCAAGAAGGTCATATGACCTATATTGAACCTGTAAAAGATCTAAAGACCTTAACCATCAGCTGGGAAATTCCTGCAGGTTATGCAAGTGACTTAGACAAGAAAACCTATTCATTAATTGCCTATGCTCTTTCGCACCGTATGAAGGGCGGATTATATTATCAGCTGAAAAAAGAGGGTTTAATTGAAGATTTAAGCTCAGATACCTGGCACCTGAGTAAAAATCACCTTCTTCTATCAATCAATATGGAGTTAACAGCCGAAGGGGTACAAAAAACAGATCATATTCTTTACACATTTTTTCAAGGGTTGAATAAGTTAAAGCAAAGTAACATTCCTTCACACATCTATCATGATTTAGAGTCTGTCTTAACTACCTCCTATAAATGGCAATCAAGAAAAGATCCTTTTGAAATCACTAAAAGATATGCCGATTCAATGATCGATGAGCCTCTTGCTACTTTTCCTTACAAATCAGTGATGATTACAGATTTTGATTTAAAAACATCTAGAGAACTCCTTGTATTTTTAACCCCTTACAATGCTATGTACTCGCTTACTGCCTCCCCTGATGCATCCCATAGAAATGCCACAAAGGCTGAAAAATGGATGGGAGCTAAATTTTCAACAAGTAAAATGGGTGAAGATTTACTAAATGGCTTTGCAAATGCTCCTTTACATAAAGATATTGGCCTACCAAATCCAAATCCGTATATCTCTAAGCATCAAGATCTTTTGTGCTATAATCAAACAGAGTTACTGTTAGATCCAGTACTCATTGCAAATGAGGAGTCTGCCACTTGTTACTATTGGCAAGATACCCATTACTTAGTGCCAAAATCTCAAATTTTCATAAGAATTAAGTCCCCTGAAATTAATGATTCACCTAAATCTATCTGCCTAAATGATTTATTTGCTGCCTACCTTTCTAATCAAATGGCATCGCTTATTTCTGAAGGTTTATTTGCAGATATTACTACAAAAATTTATGCAGCAGAACTAGGGTTGAATCTAACCGTAAGTGGTTATGATGATAAAATTGGCAGCTATATGATGTCTTTTCTCTCTAGTTTAAAGTCCGCTTATCCGGCGGCCACTGATTTTTCTCTAATTAAAGAGCAGATGTTATCAGAATGTAAAAGTGCTGCCTATGATATGCCCTATTTACAAGCGATGAATCTAATGTCAAGCATTGTAACAAATACTACCTTAGATCAACAAACACGATTAAAAACTTTAGAATCAATCACATTGGAAGATTTTCAGCAGTTTCAAAAAAGTATTTTTGAAGAAAACTTTTTAAAGGTGTTTATAAGCGGTAATATTGATAAAGAGGGCGCTTTGCTTCATTTTTCTGAAATCAAGAGCACACTATCGTCCAAACCATACAACACACAAAGTCATTACGCCTCTTCCTATAGACCTTTTTACTCTCAAACTTCAATGCCAAAAAAAGTGATCCTAGAGTCATCTACCTCGGGAAACTCTGCAGTGCTTCTTATTGATGAAGGCGATTTTTCCTATGATAAGTATGCCTCCTCAAAAATATTTTCTACCATCATAAAAGAAGCATTTTTCTCAGAACTGCGATCAAAGCAGCAAACAGGTTATATTACTGGCTCTATGGGTAAGGAATTAAATGGTAAGATGCTGCAATACTTCATTGTTCAATCAACCACTCACTATCCTGAAGAATTGCTTGCTCGTTATGAACTCTTTTTAGAAAATTATAGCAAATCTATGGAAGATAATATCAGTAGGGATCGTTTCGAAAAAATAAAGAGCTCTATTATCAAAAATATTGCCCTCCCAACAGAGGATCTTGAAACCTATGCTATTCAACGCTTTGAGCTTGCATACACCTATGATGCTGAATTTGATCGTGGACAAAAAATGATCTCTGCTTTAGAGCATTTAACCTATGAAACATTTATAAGCGATGCAAGAGCTTTTATCTCCCGAGAAAATACAAAGCGACTTGCCGTCCTTGTCAATGGAACAAATTTTGATAGCAAATCATTTAGTTATACCGAAACCAATAAAGAGGAACTTGCCTC
>CAMCSI010000028.1 GCA_945877885.1 Chlamydia trachomatis | reverse complement strand
GGCTCTTCCCCTTTTATCCTCTGAGAGCCTACCAAGAGATTATACTTATCTTTCCATCGGTGCATATCCATCCTTTACTGAAAAGGATGTAACAAGCAGTTTAGGCGCAGGCTACAGGATAAATTTTCAAAAAGCGTCTTTTATTAGCGGAGTTGATATCAATATGAACTATGTTCGTATGGTTGATCCAAATGTTGGATATAAACAGATTATGCTACCTAGGGTTTTGATGCTGAAAAATCTCCCTTTTTCGTTTTATATGGGCGCCGGCGGCTCGTATTTAGAGTCTGAAAAATTTAAATCTATTAATTACTACTTTAAAGGCCACCCTCTTAAGACAAAACGAAGGCTTGAGTACAAGGGAATGGGAGCAAATATTGCTCTTGGTTATAAAATTTGGGAGACCAAAACAAGTGTAAACTTTTGTCAATATGAGGTGGTAGCGCCAGTTACCAATCTTTTTAACAATAACAAAGATAAAGATCATATTTCGATGTCTTTATCAGCAGGGGTTGGGTTTTAACTTAAGGGGATATCTATGAAATTATTTTTTTCTTTTTTATGTACAGGGGTACTCTTTTACCCTCTACTAGCAGATGAACCATCATCGATAAAATTTGCAAACGAAGAGGCTATTGCCGATGCTTTAAAAAGCCCTGAATTTAGACATACCCTGAAAAATGTCCTTTCTAAACAAAAAAGTGAGGATGAGCTTAATCGTCTATTTAATGAGAAAGAAAAGATCGTTTACAATAAAGGCTATATATATCTAAGAGCGGGAGCAACTTCAGGTGTAGATAAGACAGACCCCTCCCCTATTGGCGGCATCGGTTACAGAACAAAACTTTTGAATTTTGGTCACTCTAAGGCGTACTACAACTTTTTACCTACCTTTTCCTATGATATTAACATTGGCGCGAGCACAAAAACCTATTCTAGTAATACAAGAGCACTTGAATTATATTTACCTAAATTTTCCACTCTTTTCTATACCACGCCTAAATTAGAAAAAAGCTTTTTTTTAGGATACGGAGTTGCCCTTGCAACGATGACCCCTTATGTTTATCATTCTAAGGAACAAGGTGTTTTATATCATTCTCAATCCTTTATTGGCTATAGCACCTCAATAATAGCCGGCTATACACCCACTTTACATCAAAAATACCTTAATAGTATTGACCTTGAGCTAAATTTACCCACTGTAACTACAGTGGAAAGTATGCAAAATTATCAAAATAATTGGACGATCAATTTAACCTATTGCTTAGGGTTTTAATGTGTTTAAAAGCTACATCGATGAGTTAGACGAATTTATCACTTCAAGAAATTGGAATAGCTATCATCATATTAAAAACCTCACCACTGCACACAGTTGCGAGGTAGCTGAGCTCATGGAGCTTTTTACTCTATGTGAATACAAAGATCACTTAAAAGAGGTAAAAGAGGAAATTGGCGATTGTTTTCTATCACTTTTTACCATTTTTAGAGTTCTTTCCTTTGACATTCATAAACATTTTCAAAGTGACTCTTTAGAAAAAAGAGCCTTTGAAACCCTTTCAGAGAAGTTCAATCATTCATTAACACCAGAAGTTCTTGTAAAATACCTTGTCGTAAGGGCAGGTTTTCTACAGGAAGCCTTTCTTTGGATTTCAGAAGAAGAGAGTAGAAAATACATAAATACTCTTCCTGAAAAGACCCTTCTTGAACCTTTTACCATCCTACTTGCCTTATGCTATAGCTTGGATGTAGCGTGCTTAGAGATAATGTATCATAAATTTCATCTAGTTAAAAAGAAGTACAGCAGCGAGCTTGCTATCAATGAAGAGCTATTGCATAGTATGAATAAAGATAAAATTCAAAAAAGAGGAAAATAATGAAACTCGGAAGTCTATCATCCATTATCACCGGTGAAATGGTGACAAAAAAAGCTGTAAAATTTTCAGAGCTTGCCATTGTTGATGAAAAACTTTACGTTGTTGAAGCAAGACCCGAGGATAAAGGAAGATCTGTCATCTACTCCTTAACTGATAAAAAAGATTTACTACCCATCCCCTATTCAGCAAACAATAGTGTTCACGAATATGGGGGAAGTGCTTTCTGTGGTAAAGGGGAATTTATTTATTTCACAAATTCCAAAGATCAAGAGATTTACGAAATTAACCATGGGAAGGTCAGAAAACTTACAGATAGACCAAAAATCCGATTTTCTGAACCTCGCATTTGTGGAGATTACCTTTTTGCTATTTTTGAGGATCATGCTGAAGAAGATCATGTGATTAATGGGATCATGCGTATTGAAAAAGCAACTGGTAAATGCGTAGTGATGGATCAGCAAAACGATTTTTATTCAGGTCTTACTATTTCTTCTGATGAAAAATTCCTTGCCTATTTTACTTGGAATTTTCCTAATATGTCTTGGGATGCAGCAGAGGTTTGTAAAGTTACCCTTTCCTCAAAAAAAGAATTTGTAGAAACAGTAAATCTTGGTCCAAAAGGGGACATCTCTTCTTATGATCCAGTCTTTTCAACTACAAATGAAGTCTATTACGTCTCTGATCAAACAGGGTATTGGAATATTTACAAGGAAAATGGCACTCATGTTTTAGATAAACATGTAGATTTTGCTAAAACTCATTGGCGTCAAAGTAACCCGGTATACACCCTTCTTGATGGGGGAAAAATTGCTACCGTATATGTGGATAAGGGAACTGATTATTTAGGAATTATTTCTGATGGTAAGTTAGAGACGTTAGATCTTCCTTTTACCAATTACACCTACATTTTACATCATAAAAAGATCCTTTATTTTATAGCCGCATCACCTAATAAACCTCAAGGGGTTTATTCTTATGCTTTAGAAACAGGTGCTCTTACTGAATTAAAGACGTCTCAAGAAATTGATTTAGACCCCTCTTGGATTTCCATCCCTGAAGCTATTTCATTTACCACAAGACACGATCAACGAGCCCATGCTTTTTATTATCCACCCACAAATCCTACACACAAATTTGATGGGGAAAAACCTCCCCTGCTACTTATTTCTCATGGCGGGCCAACAGGCTATAATCCACCTATTTTTTTAATGGCGGTGCAATATTGGACATCACGCGGTTTTGCTGTATGTGATGTGAATTATTCAGGAAGTGGAGGGTTTGGTAGAGCTTATAGAAACCGTCTTTATAAAAACTGGGGAATAAAAGATGTGGATGATTGTGAAGATTGCGCTTTATACCTTGTAAAAGAGGGTTTAGTGGACAAAAACAGGCTAACAGTACGCGGTGGAAGTGCTGGCGGATACACAACTTTAGCTCTGCTTACCTTTCGTAATACCTTTGTCGCTGGAACAAGTTATTTTGGCGTAAGTGATCTAGGACTTTTAGCAGAAGATACTCATAAATTTGAATCTCGCTATCTTGATAAATTAATTGGGGATTATCCAGATGAAAAAGCAGTTTATGAGGAAAGATCCCCTATTTTTCACACAGATAAGATGAAAAAGCCCATTTTTATTCTTCAAGGAACAGAAGATAAAGTGGTACCTGTAGAACAAGCGGAAAAAATGTATAAGGCATTGCTTGAAAAAAAGATTCCTACCGCTTATGTTCTTTATCAAGGAGAAGGTCATGGATTCAAGGAGAAAAAAAATATCATCCACTCCCTTGAAGCAGAGCTTTACTTTTATCAAAGAATTTTCGGGCAAAAGACAACCTTTTTAAATCCCCCTATTGTGATTGAAAACTTATAAAAAAAAGAAGTCTATTTAACAAAAAGATAAAATCATGTAATCTATTTAACTATGAATATTCTAGTTAAGTTTTTTTTGCTATTATCGCTTCCCTTTTATTTAAGTTCTGATAAAGGGCACATGTGTAGTTTTCCAAAAATCTCCCTTTCTGAATTAATCCGTTATACAGGAAAAATTGTCGAAGTAAATTTTATTGCAGATGAAAAAATTCTTGATTTTGAGGTAGCTTTTATTTCTCAAAAGGAAAGATCTACTGATGAGCTTTTAAAGGATCTGTTTAACTTGTTAAAAGAGTATAACCTTGAAGCAAAAAAAGAGGGTTCTGCCTACATCATCAGAAAAGTGAGTGTGGAAAAAAAACCTACCGTTGCCTTAGAAATTGAACAAGAGTTTGATATTTACAAACTTAGATACCTTTCTGGGGAAGAAATTATCACCTACCTTAAAGAATCTGCCTCAGGTTTAAGTAATACCCTTTCTTCCGATGTAGAGCTCAAAAAGTGCCTTGCTACCTTACAATGGGTAAAAAGTTCCAACTCCCTTCTGTTTTCTGCAAGTAAGGACGCCTCTATACGAATGAAAAGTTTGATTCAGCGGCTAGATGTTCCCTTAAAGCAAGTCTATGTTGAGGTGCTTGTTCTTGAAACAGATGTGAATAAGGGTCATGATTTTGGTGTTTCATGGCAAAATGCCCCTTCTGCCGATATTCTTTCTGCATGTAAAAACTCCCTTTCAGGGGGATTGAATAATGGGATCATTGGTGATGCAATCATTAATGGAAAAATGATTTTTAACGAGCTCTCCTCTTTTATTAAATTTGTTCAAAATGACATAAATACAACCATCATCCTTAATCAAAAAATCCTTACGCGAGAAAATAAACTATCGACGATTTTTGAAGGAGATACAGTCCCCTTTACTGGATCTGTGATTGAGTTAACAGGAACTAACCAACGAACCACCTCTAATATCGAATATAAGGATATTGGTGTTTCTCTAAGTATTATTCCGATGGTATCAGATACAGGAATCATCACGTTATCCATTGATGAAAAAATTACAGAAAGTCATGATTATCTAATAGATGGAGGAACAAATCTTTCTGGTATTAAGACATCAAAAACACAAATGACCACAGAGGCTCATGTTCCCAATGATCACTACCTTGTTTTATCCGGCATGTCTCGAAAAGTTAAAACAAAAAGAAAAATTGGGGTGCCAATTCTTGAATGGATTCCACTTTTGGGCCGACTATTTTCCTCTGAAAAAGAGATTGAATTGAAAAAGAGCCTGATCATATTTGTAAGGCCCCATATTGTTGAAAATGCTAAGTCCTCAATATAAAGTTTGAAGAAATTCGCTAAATAAATCTCCTATTTACAGATTTTAAACCACTCGCTCGCTTTGCTCCCTAGAGAACACAAAGATCACGGAGGATAACAAAGGCAATATTTATATTTTATCCTTAGATCCTTATATCCATGTTAATAGAAACAGAAAATTTTTTTATAATTTTAAGGGATTTATAAAGATCTTAACACTTTCCTCTGTGGGCTTTGTGCTCTCTAGCAAGCTTTGCTTGCGGGTGGTTATATATATATTTTAAACTCACCTTGCATAAGATGAGTCTTTAACTCCTCAGGATAGAGGTCATACGAGATCTAACTTCTTCAAGAATGTCGTTAAGGTCTGTAAGTTTGTAAAGCATTGAAAATAACTGGTCTGTGTAGTCTTCTAATAAATCAAATTGAGTATTTAAGCTTAAGGTTTTATTAATTTTATCAAGGGCTTGATCAATTTTAAATTTTGGAAATACCTCTATTTTAAACAGGGATTTAATGGTGGCAAGTGGAGGCATTTCAAATCCTGCAAACCCCTTTCTTCCAGGTTTTATCCCAAAAAGCTCATAGAGGGCTTCAAGCACCTCTTTTGGAGGATCTAATGCAACTTGCCGTTGAACTATTTCTGGAAAATCAATATATTGCTGAATTTCAGGAGCAGTTAAAACTTGCGGACCAATATATTTTACATTTTGCATAGGTTGGAGATTATCTAGTATTTCCTCTTTAAACAGAAGTGGTAGACTTTTTTCTAAAACCAAAAATGGTCACTGCCATAAGGAAAAATAAGATATACGCCATAAGATTATTCACTTCACAAAAAGCAAAGGAGGCTGCTTGAGAATCAACTACTGTATTAAGGTAGCTTTTAGCAGCAAGGGGGTCGGGAAAATAGGCTTTAATATCTTTATAATATTCAATCGATCTTTGCTGATAGTCATTAAAGGTTGAAGCAAGGTTGAAGTGCTGCTGATATCCCCTTCTTGTATACATGGTCACATAGATAGAGGTGCCAATACCGCCAGAAAGAGATCTAAGGAAATGAAATAGGCCAAGCCCTGCAGCTAAATCACTATTAGGCAGAGATTTTGCAACCATAGACATGGTAGGAATCATCCAAAAGCTTAAGCCAAACCCAAATAAAACACGAGACATGCCTACATGGAAGAAACTTATTTCAGGGACAAAGCTTGCTGCATAAAGACAGGCAAGTCCCATCCAAAGAAACCCCAAGCAAATAAAAATCACAGGCTGAACACGCTTCATCCCCTTTGAGATAAGTGCCGCACCAGTTAATGCACCCAGGCCCATGGGAGCTACTGCAAGCCCTGCAAGGGTTGAGGTATATCCTTGAATATCTTCAAGCCATAAAGGAAAGATCACCACAGCGGCAAAATATAAGGAATAGGCAAAAAATATGATAAAGCAAGAGAGCGAAAATCTTCCTATCTTAAATAAAGAGAAGTTGAACAAAGGCTTTTTATAAGAATTGCTCCAAAGTATGATGTAAGCAATGGAAAGAAACGCAGTGATCGACAAAAATCTTACTCTATAAGAATTCCACCAATCCCATTGCTGCCCTTTGTCTAAAAATAACTGTAAAGAGCTCATTCCTACTAAAAGAAGGAGAAAAGTGACCCAGTCAAACCCTTCTTTCTTGATTTCATTTTTTAACCCTTTTACATTGATGGCGATAAGAAAAGCACTGATTGCACCAATGGGAATGTTTATATAAAAAATCCATCTCCATAAATAATTGAAACAAATGTACCCACCAATTACAGGACCAATCACAGGGGCAATCATGATAATCATAGAAAAAATTGTTGAAATTTTTTCCACCTGACTTCTATATAGTTTTGTTAAAATCCCTTGAGATAAAGGGATAAGGGGCCCTGCAGCGGCTCCTTGTAAAAATCTCGAAACGACTAAAAAAATCAAATTAGGAGAGGCAGCGCAAGTGAAGGAAAAAAAAGTAAATAAAATCGTTGCCCATACAATCACCTTAGCATCGCCATATATTTTTACAAGCCACGAGGTCATGGGTAAAAAAATCGCATTGCCTACAGAAAAAAAGGTAATTACATAGGTTCCCTCACTACTGCTTACCCCTAACCCACCGGCAATATAAGGTACCGCTACATTTGCAATGGTATAGTCCAGAACAAACATAAACGCCACCAAACAGAGCGCAAAAGAGAGTACGAGCTTTTCAAGTGGGGAAAGATCTACTTGCTGATCCTTATTTTCTGTGGCTATTTCCAAGGGCCTTTACCTCTTCTGTGATCATTCCATGGAATGTCTCATTTGTTAAAAAGATCCCGTCAATAACTTTTCTCACACCCTCTTCTTGAGTGCTGAAAATATCTGTTTCCCACAATGGATTTTTAATTTTGGTAGCAAGAGGCACCTTTAATCCTGCCGTATCTTTTACATTTATAGTCACATTCATAGAAAGGCCAAGCCTTAGGGGGTACTTTCTTAATATCGATTCCTCTACGCTTATTCTTACAGGAAGACGTTGCACAATTTTTATCCAGTTGCCCGTTGCATTTTGTGGAGGTAGTGGGGAAAACATTGCCCCAGTACCACCTGCAATACCAACTACTTTTCCTCGAAATTCAACACCGCCGCCATAAAAATCTGAGATCATTGAAACATCTTGCCCAATACGGATTTTATCCATGTGGATCTCTTTAAAATTTGCATCTACCCAAATTTGATCCATAGGAACAATCGATAAAAGCTGTGACGATGGTGAGATAGCCTCGCCAACTTGAACCCCTCTTTGCGCCACAATACCTGATGCAGGAGCTTTAATTACGCAGCGCTGTAAATTTACATAAGTCCATTTTACCTCCTCTACCGCCTGTAAAGTAAGTGGATGGGTTTTAACGGTCGTATTTTCAACCCTAGATATCGCCTTTCTTAAGTTGAAAATGGCAGCCTCTGTCGCACTTTTTGCAGCCGATAGGGCCGTTTTTGCATGAATGTAATCTTCTGTGGAAACAGCCCCACTTGATACCACCGCTTCTCTATCTATGTAGTCAATTTCTGCTCTAATAAAAGCTGCTTCTTTTTCCCTAACAATTGCAGCAAGTGTGTAGACATTTTCAAACAAAGCAGTAACCGAGCGCACAGTATTTCCAAGATTTGCACAAGCTTTATCCAATAAAATCTTATTATCTGTCTGATCTAAGGTAACTAATACCTGACCTTCCTCTACATATTCTGTCTCATCTACATAGATGGCCGACACATAGCCAGAAATTTGAGGTGTTAAACTCACCTGATTTCCATGAACATAAGCATCCCTAGTAAAATCCTCAAAGCGGCCCCAAAATAGCCACCAAAAAAACACCCCTACCCCAATTACAGTAACTGCAATAGAAAAATAGATAAGCTTTTTCTTATTCAAGCTTCACCGCCTCTTGATCCTCAAATCCCCCGCCTAAAGCTTTAATAAAGGAGATGTAGGATATACACTGAAGCCTTTGCTTTTCAATCATCATCACCTTATTTTGCAAATATATTTCATCAAACTCAAGTACATCCATCATCGAAGAGATCCCATTGTTGAAACGAAGAAATTGCAATTCATAGTTTTTCTTAGCAAGATGAAGCTTTTCCTCCTGAATATCTTTCATTTCATCGCTTTCTATATACTTTGTTACCGAGTCGTATACCTCTTTTGCAGCATTTAGAAATAGCTCATTGAACTCATAGACAGAAGATTCATAAGCGGCAATACTTTTTCTCCAATTTGCAAGCAATCGACCGCCTGTAAAAATCGGCTGCGTAATTTCAGGAAGTAAAATATTTGCAAATGAATCTTTGTTAAAGAGCTTATTTCCCTGATTACTAATTAAAAATGGCGACTCCATTAACGTTACATCAGGTAAAAACTCAGTTACAGAAACACCAACATCTAAAGCACTCTTCTTTGTCACCCATAACGCCGATAGAAGATCAGGACGACGAGCAAGTAAGGTAGTGGTAATATTTCCAGGGATCTCAAGCTTTCTGTTAAACGCCTCATAGATCTTTGCCGTCTCAACCTCGGTCTCTGGATTTCTCCCTACCAATATATTGATCAAAGAGCTCTGAAGAAGGATCTCCTGATTTAAAGCCGTTAGCGTCTCTTCTACCCCCTTTACCGTCTGGTTAAAGGTATTTTGATCAAGCTTACTGTCTATTCGATTCTTTTGACGAATTTTGACTAAATCATAATAAGCCTGCTTTCTGCTTAACATCTGCTCTACCACCTCTTTTTTTGCCTTCATAGCAAGAAGTGTGTAATAACTTTTAGCAATAGATGTGGATAAAATCACCTTGCTTTGCTCATAAGATAGCTTTGTTGCATGAGCGCTACCAAGTGCTGCCTTGTACTTTTTTTGATTTTTTCCCCAAAAATCCAAATCGTAATTGAAATTGAACATTAAGTTGTACAGATAATAGGAGTTTTTGATCTCAGGAAATAAAGCACCTAAAAAGTTGTTATCCGCTAAATAAAGCCAGCCGTACTGAAATAAGGTTGAAATGTCAGGAAATAGCTGCGATCTGACCATAAGGGCCGTCTGATTTGCCACCTCCACTCTCTGCTTTGTCCCCAATAACCCTGGATTGCTAGCTAAGGCAGTTTCTACCAAACAAGATAAATGATCATCATTAAATTCCTCCCACCATTTATTCTCAGGATAATCCCCAATCATAAAAAGCTCTGAATCTTTTGCATCTTGTACTGTCTTTGTTAAAGTGACATCTTTTGTCAGTTGAGCTTTTTCACTTTGACCCTTACAAGATGATAATAAAAGTAAAATTAGGATAAGTTTTTTTCTCATAATTTCCTAATAAAACAAACGAGAAATAAAACATAGAAAATTCATTTTTTTCTTTTTTTTCACTAAAAAAACCATTCTATTCAAAAAGGTATTCTATGATTGAAACATTTTTACGAGCATCAGTTGCACTAGCAACAATGATTATATACTCGTCGCAGCTGTAGTGGGTGTACCTGCAATTTATATCGTTTGTTACTCCCCACTTTAGTTTGAATTGATTGTATTTAAATGCTTATTAATATATAATTATTCTTGTTAAAAAAAACAAGGTTATTATGATTAGAACAGTTTTAGAAGCGGCAGTTGCTTTATCCTCATTAAATAGTGCACACACACAAACGACTCCTCTTCAGCCTGAGGATCCAGCTATAACTCGCCTTACCCTTCCCTTCTTTCAAAACACCACCTGCCCAAACCCTGACTATAGTTTAGAACTACTTGCCCCAAGGGTAGAACCTTGGCTAGAAACTCTAACTCACCTAACAACCGGGGCTGCTACTGGAATGACAATAATGACCTTACCTGCATTAACGACAGTGATTAACAATCGAGATTATGGTGATTCCTTGCTTAAAATCGGCGCAATGGGGTCTGTATTAGGAGCATCACTGGTACTTGCAAAATATAATGTGGAATGGGGAACGTTAGCAGCTTTTCCGTTAATAGCAGCATTAGTAGCAATTCTTTTTGAGAATAGAGCATATACTGATTTTTTTATCTTTATTGTTATCTTAATAAATCTAGGAGCAGCGGGGTCTTTTGCAACAAGTTTTTCAATAGAAAAATTAGGAATACCAGGAGCGCTTTCAACTGCAACGGCAACAATAGTAGTAATACTAACAGCATACCTAAGTCTAATAAAAAAAGCAGACAGAGACCGTCAACTATTTCAAGAAGTAGATGGACACTTTGAAGAAAATTGGGAAAGAAGGCGTCAAATGGGGATAATTCCTCAACAAAATCAAGTAGTGAATTGGGATGAAAGAGAATTTGTACAAGAAGAAGTTAGAAATGGCAGAAATATGATAATGGCGGCAGGAAGAGTACAAGCTGTAATTGCCCCTCGGATAGGAGCAACACCAGAAGATTTAGAAAGAATAATGAATCAAATGTTTCACCTAGGAACCAGAATCACTTCAGAAAAGGACACTTCAGAAGATAAGGTTTGCTCGATTTGTTTTTCTCGTTTTCTAAAAGATCAATTAGTTTTCAGCCATGATACAGAAAATGGGGTAGCCCACACTTTTCATTCTGAATGTATCAGAGATTGGGCCACTGTTCAATTAAGTGCTAGTCGCACTGTTAATTGCCCAGCCTGTAGAGTGCTGTTTATCTAATTGGATCAGGAAAAACAAGTTCATTTTACCTATTAAACTCAACTTGTATAGCAGCTGTTAGCCAATTGCACTCCGTTTTATCTTTTTTTTCTACGAACCTTATCACTGTCTATAGTATACTTAACTCAT
>CAMCSI010000027.1 GCA_945877885.1 Chlamydia trachomatis | reverse complement strand
CGATGGAAACTATTGAAAAAGAGTTAAATGTTGCCGATGGAGTAATAATTATTGCAACACTTTCAGGTATAGCTAGAATATTTATCGCAATTGCTCAATTTTTTTGGGCTGTACTAAATAGCATTATTACTGCCTGTCACGGGAAATCGATTGTGCCTGAAGGAGAAAATTACTATAAACATGCTGCTTTAAATTTCGTAAGAGGCCTTGTAGCTACAATTCCTATTATTGGAAGTCTTGCTTTAAAAGTTAGAGATAATGAACAAAGAAGATGTACGTATAACAATGAATTATCAAGAACAACTCTTGATCGTGTATTTGATGATAAGAATAATAACGTTATGGGCGCGCTGAAGAAGAAATTCGAGAAATCTGAGCTTACACCTATTTCAATTAAAAATATTACCGACGCCATACCTTTACATGCAGCAGCAGTCGGCGCTTAATTGATCTATTGGGACCAGTTTACGGCTATGACGACGTTTTGAAAAGCCTTCGTATTCAAGCCGTAAGCTGAGAACCAGCAGCCTGCAATAATTCCAAGATCTGAACTAAAATTATATTCTAGTGCTGGTGCAAAGGAAAGTATATAGGAGTCTTTTGGATTACCCACTGGTAACACGGTACTTCCTTGAAATTTAGACCCTGTTTGATACATATTTTCCATATCAAGGGCAAGAGCCCAATTCTTGGTTAAGGTTAACTCAAATGCCAAATCTAAAAAGACCGATACCCCCCGAGCTAAATAACCATTAGTAGTAGCATCCCCTCCATAAATATTTTCACCATGTACTTTTTTTGGTACAAAAAAGTTTACTGTAAATGCTGATCTTAATCTTAAATAGTGTTCTTGCTCTAAATGAATAAGTTTGGCTAAAGCTGTGTAAAGCCCGGTAGCCCACACCCCCCCACCAGAACCATCATTCCCTAAAAATGTAGGATCTAAGTTTTCAAAGCTTCCTGATGGAAAAACCTGATTAAAGCCAACTTTCCAAGTAAATCCATAGTCATCTTTATCCTGTCTAATTAGCTGATAGCTTGGGCCAATGACAATATCTCCCACACCAATATGATCCTTCCCTACATTGTATTGATAATTTAACTGTGGATAAATATTAAGATCTATTGAATCTGTTAATCCAATCTGAATGAGTATCACAATGTTGACAGCCTCTGGAATTCGTGTGTTTTTATGTACATGACCGCGTGATCCATAAGCCCCAATATTCTCCATTACATAAAGATAAGGCTCAATATTGAAATGACCTTTTGGTATCGTATAGGCAGAGGTAGTAACAATAGGCCCTGTTAGCCAAGGTCCGGCAGGAATATCTGCACTTGCACCTGTATCGGCAAATAAACAAAAAGGAACCAGTAGAAAAAGAACATAACGCATAAAAATCCAAAATTTAATTAATTGTTTTTAATCTAAGATATTTCAAATATTTTTTCAATCCAATTTTCAACTAAATTGTCCATCCAACGAAAGTCTCTTAAAATATTCATACCAACAAACCCAATATGGCCGCCGTAATCTGTTTTAACCACTTCAATGTGTGCAGGTAAAGTAATATCATCGAGTTCGTCTGAATGAATAATTGGATCATCTCGGGCAAAGAGGATTTTTGTGGGTACTTGTATTTTATCAATCATATTTACCCCACTACACTGCATATAATAATCTAATGCGGAAGAAAATTTTGCTCTTTTAGCAATATAAAGTTCATCAATATCATTAATCGAAGTGTTTTCAGTTATTTTGTGGGGTGGTAGATCTGGAAAATTTTTATGAATATCATCGATATGCGTAAATAATTGTTTAGAAAAATACTCTGAAATCAGTTGATTTTTTGGTAAAGCAAGGCGGTGAGCGCTCGAAAGTAAGTTTAAAGGGGGCGATACTGCAATTGCGCCCAAAATCAATGAATGATTATCAGTGCCAAGCTCTCCTGCTAATTTTACTGTCACATTTGCTCCAAGAGAAAATCCGACAAGGACCACCTTCGTCCTAGGAAAATGCTTTTGTAAGTCTAAAAGAGCTACTTTAATATCATGACTGCAGCCGCTATGGTATATATTTTGTGCAAGCCCTTTTCCGATCCCGCAGCCGCGCATATTAAAGCGTATAGCTTGTCTTCCCCCATCATAGACCCTTTTGGCAAGTCTTTTTACATAAGGGGATTTTGAACTACCACATAACCCATGAAGAAAGGCAACACTTCCCTTTTCCTCAGTCCAATCAGGTGGAGTCGAAACCTCTAAAGACAAAACATCTCCATCAGGAAGTTTTACAAAATGGATTTTAGAGGGAGGCTCTTTTGCAAAATCTAAATAATTGGAAAAAACCGTCTGAAAAAAAGGGTTTTTTAATAAAGGCTTAAATTCTATTTTTTTCTTCATTTTTTATATAATAAAAACTTTTATCATTTCCTACAATAGAGTTTGCTTCTTATTTCAATTTTTTGTATTGAGGAATGAAAGGGTGTAAACTACCCAAAAGGAGATTTTATATGTACGCACCAGAAGAAATTAGAATTTCTCATCCCACCCACTTTGATAAATGCTTGATAAAAGCAGAGATAACCCCCTCTAAAGTCCCTTGTAGAAACAAAGAAATAAAAAAAGATCCTTTTGAGACATCAATAATTTCTTATATAAGTTCCATTTTACCTATTGCTGGCACCCTTGCTCAAACTTCTAATGGTTTCATTTATTTAAATATTGCCAATGAATACATCACCTCTATTATCCCATTTTTTAACGATCCATCCATTGATATCCCCCCTTATTTTGATGGAGCCTTTAAAGCCGGCGCTCATATTGCCATAGCGTCCCCTCTGGAAGAAAAAAAAATCTACTGCCCTCTTCCTATTGGGGAAGTATTTTCTTTTACCGTCACAGGCTGCTATAAAGCAAATCTTCTTTACGATCTTAAAAATAAATATGTATGGTACTTAACGGTCACATCAGAAGAACTATCTGAATTAAGAGAATCTATGGGGCAATCTTCTCTACCAAATGGGGAAACGTTTTACATCACCGTTGCCTATAAAAAAACATTTTTATCTTTGGGTGATTTAATTACCGATGCTTCGTCTAATCGAATCTCACTTTCTGAAAGTGCAGTTCTTTTAAACAAGTTAAGAGAACGTAAATAAAAAAAAAGCTTTCCTTAAATCTAAAAAATGTATAAACTTCTCACCGTTACTTTAGTAACCTTAAAGGAGAATATATTATGTTAATAAAAACTATAGTTAAAGCGGCAGTTGCTGCAATTTTTTTAAACCCTTTCTTTGTCTCTGCAGACACCTATGTAGACCAGTATGGAAGATCATTCACGTACAATAAAAGCGTACCTTACAGAGCTGTAACACGCGTTACAAATCATCACAGTTTCACAAACATCTACTTAGATGATGGATCTGTTTGGAGAGCAACAGGCCCGTTTTCATGCAACGAAGCTAACACCTGGTTTGTAAATGATCCTGTGATCATCTACAAATGCAACAGCATTTTCCACCCAGAAGATTACTACTTGTATAATGAAAGATCTGGACAATGCGCCTATGTAAACATCTCATGCTCCTCCGCAGCAGGTGATGTAACTTATTTATCCTTATATACTATCTCTTACGTTGATAACGTTATCGCCTTAAAAGATGGTGTTAACAATGTTTATTATTATCAAATAGCAAATGAAGATATGTATAAGTTAAGCTCATGGTCTGTAAGCGACTGTGTAATTCTTGGCTGGAATAAAGATCGTTTTACTGGAAGTGAGTTATCTTTCCCGTATATCTTGATCAATACAAATACAAATGAATCTATCATAGCTGAATACATTCAGTACACAAACTATTAATAATAAATTAACAAATAAAAGGAGTATATATGTCTCAATCAATCAGTGGAAACACAACCACATCTATATCAACAAATACAATAAATGATTCATGCAAACAAAGCATAAGCAAATGCGCTATTGTAGTTATAGCCACCGCAGTTGCAGTAGTTGCAATCATCGTAATATTAGCTACAGCTTCAGCACTAGTGTCAGCAATAGCTTGCCCACTCATTTTTGTCGCAGTTCTTATTACAGCAATTGTATTATTAACCTCGAAGAATGCAACCTTTGTAGCTCATTCAAGATTTCCTGCACCAGTTTTGGTAAGGCATCCAAGACCTGTTATCGTACAACACCCAAGACCTA
The DNA here is from genome assembly GCA_945877885.1 of Chlamydia trachomatis. Classification (GTDB taxonomy): domain Bacteria; phylum Chlamydiota; class Chlamydiia; order Chlamydiales; family 2-12-FULL-49-11; genus JAJACQ01. The sequence goes on along the minus strand of CAMCSI010000027.1, from coordinate 7,834 downwards.
TACATTTGGCAGGGCCAGGAGTTTGGGGATTACCACAGCCTCATCGAAGACAGCACCCTGGAGACACTTTAGGTCATGCAGCCCTTCATCGTATGGCAGCAGGCGCAAGGAATTCTAACTCAGGTGTAGGTCACGGCTTAGCGCCTATGTCAGTAATCCCTGGAGTGAATCAAACAAACATTCCTGCAAATCAAGTTGGAGGAAGACCTCCGGTAGTACCTTTAGGGCAAAGACCTCCGGTAGTACCTTTAGGGCAAAGACCTGTAGTGATACCAGCACCGGCCACACCTTTTGTAGGAAGAGCCGCAACCGGAGCTCACAATCATCATGGGGCACCTGGAGCACAACCAAATGTTTCTGGCCATCATGGACATCCTCCTCGTGGAGCATCTTCTAGATAATCTTAAGCTAAGCAGCTGAATAAGTTTTTATTTTAATATAAAAGACCTTTTGTGAATTCAAAAGGTCTTTTATATTTAACGCTGACATTTAATTAATATATAATTGCTATAAAACCTCATTTGATCTATAATAAATCCATAAAAAAATTAACAAAGGAAAAAAAATGTCTATAAATCCATTAAATGCATTAGCTCAACCTATTTCATCTGGGGCCACACATGATGGTCCACCTCCTGCAAAAGCAGCAAGAAGAGAGGTAGAGACGACGGATCAAAAAACACAAGAAGTCGCAGAAAGCGCAATTGCAGGAGCAGCGGCAACGGCAGCAGCAGCAGCGGCCAGCGCACCTGAATTGGCTCCACAATTAAAAAAGAACACAAAAGCACATAAAGCATTGAACTCAGCAACTCCAAGTGCAAAAGAGTGCTCTTTTGTAATGACGCAAACAATGGCAACTACAGCTCAAGCACGCAAGAATTTGATGGCGGAAAACGCCCGCAAAGCTAGTCTAGCCGCTTACCAAAGCAGTTTACCTCAAAACCAAATTGAGGATAAAACCATGAAAGTAAATACAAACGCATCCTCAAGCTTTATAGCACCACCAGCAGCCGTAGCAGAAGCAACAGCAACAGCAACAGCAACAGCAAAAGCAAAAGCAGCTGTAAGAGAAGCTTTTATGGTAAAACTTGAGGCTTGGAATGCAGCTCAAAAAGCAGAAGATGTAACTAGAGAATTAGCAAAAGCAACAGAAACAGAAAGAGCAGCTCTAAGAGCAGAAAAAAGAGCGAAAGAAATGTCAGCAGCTGCTGGATCAACAATAGCGGAACAAAAAGAAGCATTAGCGGCAAGGGACGTAGCAATAGCAGCAAGAAAAGCAGCGGTTATGGAAAAGACGGTAGATATACAAATAAAGTATAGAAACAACGCAGCAGCAGAATTAGAAGCAGTACAGGCAAATGGACCAGTAATGAATATATTACTAGCATTAGCAAGAGCAAAAGCAGAAACAGCAGCAAAAACAACAGTAATAGCAATTGCAGCAGCAACAGAAGCATTTATAGCAATGGCAGCAGCAGAAACAGTGTTAGCAGCAGCTACAGCAGCAGTAACAGCAGAGAGAGCAAAAAACACTTAATCCGGTATAAAGAAACCTTAATATTTTTAATATAGTAAATCTCTTACTTCATTATTTTTATCTAAAAAATGCATGTATTTTAGTTAAAGATAATTAAGTAAGAGATTTATTATATAGAAGAGTAGTGCCTTTTCCAAAGAAATTAAGCCCTGATAATTAGATATAGTCATTTGACTTAGATTTAATAGGTTTTTCTAAGGGATCGCTTCAGATTTTTGAGAGTACAAACCCCGCCGAAGCAGGCCCTTGTTCTTCAACAAGGCCGATACAGGCGGGCAAAAAGATGAAGATAAGCCCGACGAAAAGCCTATTAAATCTAAGTCAAATGACTATATAATATTTGTAGTTAATATACCTCTTGCTTCACAAAAGGTTCGCTGTAATCTTTCTCAAGAGAATTATCTTTACTATGATAGGTGGAAAATACAATCTCATTATTGTATAGGTGAACTTGGGAGGATTTTCTTTCTAAAGAGGTATAACCTAAAGAAATGCTAATATCTCCATAATCAAAAGATTCTTTTATCAAGTGGGGCAAAAGTTCCGAATCATGATTTATATGCTTTACCATCCCTGTAACATAGGAGGTGAGTTTTTGTTTAGCCTCATCTTTTGTTAAAGTGCCCTTATACTCTAAGTCTAAGTACAATTTTTCTACTTTATTTTGAAGATAAAACCCCCCTACTGCAAGCACTGAAAGATTGCTCTCCTTGATAGTATCGGCAAAAGCTTCTATGCTTTTATCACTAACTGCCACATGCTCTGGAGGCTTTACGCACATTGAAAAAATACAGGCAAAAATTACGATCACTTTGTTCATAATTGTAAAATACTCCAAGCTCCCCTTTTACTCAAATAGTTTATTTTTTGACTTTCTCAATGGTGCCATACATTGAAAAAATTTTTCCTTTTCGTATCGCCAAAATGATTGTCAACAGACCAAAAAGAGTATGATAAATCCCCATATTTGCTAACAACCAAGAACCTATGATCACGATCGTTCCAAAAACCATATTTAAAAACCGCGCAGATCGTATCACTTCGGCAAAGGATACTATAGATGTAACAATAATAAGTGCTCCCATCAAGTGGTCAAGCGATGCCATCTTATTTTGCAGTGAGAATAGATAAGGGGTGAGCATAAAAAAAGCCCCTATTGCGGCACTTAAAAGTAACGTAAAATTAAAGCTTATTCCTTCAAAGGCCTTTGCTGCTATAGTTAATAGGCTACTTTCTGAAAGCCTGCAGGGTTCATCATCCTTTGTACCAGGAAGATCCCCTCCATGAAAAAATGTTTTCCAAAAGCCTTTTCCAGCTTTGCTGCTGCGTGAAAGAAATTGACATACTGCCACAAGTTCATCTACGGCAAATACGATCATGAACATCATGGAAACTGATGTACATAAACAAAGAAAGCACCACTTTCCAACAATTAGTGGCTGCAATATGACCAATAGGATGCTTACAATACCAAGAGGTACCACCAAAAATACAAAAGAGACTACCATCCAAGGCATAGTTTTCCAACGTCCTGGCCCGCCCTTTAGAGCAAGTAACACCTCTATAGTATAAGCAAAGCATCCAAGGCCGGCATCAGAGATTGGTAAATAGCTTGCCACAGATGAGGTAAGGACATCTTTAGTTCCTTCACCAAATACAGGATCCCAAACAGAGCTTATATAGCCTAATTGATAAGCTGCTAGATAGCGAGCAATAAACATCCCTATAAGACCAAGTGCTATTACAGGAAGTCTTTGAGACCAGGCCGAAGGGTTGTAACTCCATCCTGGAGGGATCTCACCTCCTACCCCTTCCACTTTTCCAGGTAGTCCTGGGATAATCAAGGAAAAAATGACCAATAATATCCCGATCACTGTGTCGTTTAAGTATTCTACAGACATCTTTGCTGGGTAAACCAAGGGAGCAAAATTCAACCAAAGACCTAACAAGCAAATCATCCAAAGACAAATAAATCCGCAACTATTTGCCTTCCTTGCAAAAAGGCTTGCAAGGATTACGACCGCACCTGTGATCATATCAGACCATACCATGGCTCTTGTTTCATATCCTAAGGCAAATGGAGAAAAAATTAACCAAAAGCCTAAAAAAAAGCACGCAACCACTGTCCAACTATTTTTCTCATGCGGGTCTATTTTTTTCATGCCGCCTTTCCATTCTTTTTCACTATTTTTTCTCTCTTCAATAGCTTCTTTTCCATACGTTTTGGCATTTTCAAGTTATTTTTTTTATACCAACCAATTGGATCTGACTCTAAATCCTTTAACATCAATAGAAGAGAGTCTTCAAGCTTATGTTTCATATCCCACTTAAATAGATCTTTTGCCTCCGACACATCTAGTTCATAGTGATCATCGGCAAGTTTTATCATCCATGGACGGATAAAGGGCTTTTCCATAAACGGGGTATGACATTGTAAAAACGAGCCTAGCCACGCAAACCACTTAGGAAGCCATATAAGCCTGCTATTTTTATGAAAAAAATACTGAGAAATTGCATTTTGTAAATACTTTGTGCTAAGGGTTTTTTCCTCGCCAACTAAAACGGTCACCTCTCTTGGTATTTCATTTCTCCTATCTACCGCTTTTTCTAAAAGATTGACTAGATCATCCATGTGGATAAATGCTGCCCCATGCGATGCATCCCCAGGGAAAAAATGTGAGGTTAGGCTTTTTTCGTATATACGCTGAATTTGGTTGGATATTGGGATAGAATGACAATCATCATCATATACACCAGCTATTTCCATCACCACAGAAGGAATTTTTCCCCTATATTTCCTAATCACTTCCTCTGTCTCAATCTTTGATTGAGGATAGGCCCAGCTTCCTTCAAGAGGGCTCATTTCTGTAATCACCTCTCCTGGCTTTGTTGCTTTACGCACAAGCATAGTGGAAGAGAAAATAAACTGCTCCACTTCAAACTCTTGCAGTGCTTTTAATAGATTTTTTGTCCCTTGTACCGTAATTTTATTATATTTGGAGTACTTTTGATCCTCAAAGCTATAATAAGCTGCCAAATGGACTACAGAGGCAATTTGTTTCCCATAAAAAGCTCTGATATGTCTAAATGCTTGATGGATACTTTCTTCTGAAGAGATATCTAAAGGGACTAGCTCTTCATTTGCTGAGGCATAAATTGCTTTCATCAGCTCAAATCCTACGATTTGATATTTTTTTCCCAGTCTTTGTGCGATCCTTGCTCCAATTCTTCCTGCACTACCTGTGATTATCACTAATTTCTTGCTCGTATCTTTCATGTTAGCACCTCTAAAGTTAAGGCCTACATTACAGATGGGAAGTTATTGTGCAAGAGTTAATACGATAAGACATTCCAATGCTTAATCACCTGAATATCAGACTCAATTGATAAAACCGATAACGATGCTGTGGATAAAAGGAGGTAGCGTCCATAAGATACAGGAAATCCGCACCACCTGGAGGCAAGCACCCGTAAAAAATGGCCTGATGAAAATACAGCTACAGGGCCCTTTACTTTTTTAAGCTCAGCAATCATTCTATCAGCCCGCTTTTCCACATGATGAAAGCTCTCTCCATTTTTTGGATCCTTTGTAAACACTGACCAATGGGGATCTATTTCATGAATCTGCTTTGTCGTAAGCCCTTCATAATCCCCATAATCCCATTCCACTAAATCACTATTTATGATCGCCTGATCTAATAAATGGCATATCTCACAAGTTTGCTTAGCGCGCTGTAAAGGACTGCAATAAACCACCTTAAAATTCATCTCGGCAATGGTATTTTTTAAAGCTTTAGCTTGATTTATCCCATTTTCTGTTAAAGGGATATCCGTAAGGCCTGTATGCCTCCCAGACAGCGACCACTTTGTTTCCCCATGCCTTATTAAATAAATCTCTACCATATATAATGCTTAGGTTGCATAAAATAGATTTAACAGCGTAATAAAAATGACTATTGGTGCTATGTATTTAAGGCTTAATGAAAAAAACCTTCTAAGAAATAGATGATCATGAAGTTTAACCTTCAACCCTTTACTCAAATCTTGTAAAAAAACTGAAAAAGGAGATTTCCAACCCACCAAAATCACTGCAGCAAGAGCTCCAAGTGGTACAAGGATATTTACACAGAAAAAGCTTAACGCATTAAATAAGGAGGCGCCAAAAATCGTATAACCTGAAAGCACCCCAAAAGATAACCCCACTGGTATTCCTAAAAGGAAAATCCCTAAAGAGCAAGCAGTTGTGGCACCATGTCTTGTAAATTCTTTATGGTCTATTAAATAGGCAATAAATGGCTCCATCGCCGAGATCTGAGAGGTTAATCCTGCAAATAGAATGAGGGCAAAGAATAAAGCTGCAAATAGGGCACCAAATTTCATTGTGGAAAACACAAGCGGAAGCGTTTGAAACATTAATTCCTCACCGCCTAATAAATTTTCTCCTACAGAAAATACTGCCGTAAAAATCGCAACACCGGCTAAAAGCGATACCACAACAATCGAAATCGTCACAGGGATGGTGATTTTGAATAAATTATCATCCTTGTTAATATAACTACCATAGGTAATCATGGTTCCTTGTCCCACACTTAATCCAAAAAATGCTTGACCGAGGGCAAGTAGTGCCACTTTACCATTAAACATAGACCAATCTGGGGTAAATAAAAATTTCACCCCTTTCATCGAACCTGGTAAACTTAACCCAACAATGGCTAAGAATATGAGGAAAATAAAAAGCAAAGGCATTAAAATTTTATTTGTTGCCTCAATTCCCTTTTGCACCCCTAGATACAAGACAATTGCCGAAAGAAGTACAAAACCAGCTTGACAACCCATAAGCCAGGTAACACTATCAAATAAGGAGTTTTTAAAAGCAACCGCTTGAGCTGGCTCTGTAAAATGGGTGATATTCCCTGCAAGGGCTTGAAGAAAATAGCCAAGTGTCCATCCGCATACAACACTATAAAATATGCTAACTAAAAAACCGGTAAATACTTGCATAGTACCAAGGCTTTTCCAAAATTTACTTTTTCCTAGCTTATAGAAGGCATCGGAAGGGTTTGTCTGTGTTTTTCTACCAATGACAATCTCAGCAAGCATGATTGGAAGGGAAACGCCAATTAAAAAGATGCAAAACATAATGACAAATACCGCCCCGCCATTTTGCCCGACAATGTATGGAAATCTCCATATACTTCCAAGACCTACTGCCGAACCAATTGCCGACCACATAAAACCTAATTTTGATTTCCAATGCTCTCTTTTCACTTTCTTAAAACTCCTTCTCACCCCTATAATAAAAGGGTATTTACTAAAAAAGAGTATCATGAACCAAGACAATAACGCAAGTACTAACCCTCCGCTTTATGATTCATGTATCGAAGCTGGATTTCCTGTGATGATGCATGCTGAGAGCTCTGAAAGACTCAATATAAATGATTATTTGATCGATAATAAAACAGCCACCTACTTTCTTCGTGTTAAAGGAGATTCCATGATTGGTGCCGGTATCTATCCGGATGATATTTTAATTGTAGACAAATCTAAAGAGGTACGATCTGGAAAAATTATCATCGCTTCATTAAATGGGGAGTTTACCGTAAAACGGCTGGTAATCAAACAGGGCGTCTGCTACCTTTTTCCTGAGAATAAATCTTACCAGCCCATTAAAATTACAGCCGAATGTAATTTTGAGGTGTTTGGTGTGGTCACCTATAACATCCATAAACCGCTTTAAAAATGATCTGTTTAATTGACTGTGACAATTTTTTTGCCTCCTGCGAAACTCTTTTTGCCCCCCAGTATAAAAATAAGCCGTTAGTCGTGGTCTCTGGAAAAAATGGTATTGTAATTGCAAGATCAAAAGAAGCCAAAGCGTTAAACATCCCAATGGGAGCTGCATCGTTTGAATACAAATCCCTCTTTATCAAAGAAGATGTGATTGTAAAACAAGTAAACCACCCCCTTTACCATGATATCTCAAGCCGTGTAAGAGAAACCGTAGCTACCTTTTCCCTACCCACTTTTATCTACTCGATCGATGAAATGTTTATTCAAATACCAAAAGGTATTGAGCTGGAATCTTTATTAAAAGCGATTCAAATAAAAATTAAACGTTGGACAGGAATTAACACCTCTTTAGGTCTATCTAAAACAAAAACCTTAGCAAAAATTGCTACCCAAAAAGCAAAACAATCCCCTTCTCATCGGTGTATCCTTATTGATGAAAAAGAAATCAATCATACTCTAGAAACCTTCCCTGTAGAGGATGTCTGGGGTATAGGATATGCCTGTTAT
>CAMCSI010000026.1 GCA_945877885.1 Chlamydia trachomatis | reverse complement strand
AGATATTACAATTCCAAAAAAATATGTTAATGAACCTCTCTTTAAAGACTTTTCACTCACAAAAAAACAAAATAAGTTATATAAATTTTTTGAAAAAAGGGTAAGTAATAAAGAGGCTCTCTCTTTAGTAAAAAAACAATTTTACCTTGAGCAAAAATATCCTAAAGAAATTTCATCTATTTCTACCCTAGGGGGTAAATTTGCAGACTCTGCACTTTTATATATGATCATAGCAACTGTTGTTGGAGCAAGACTCGGCCATATTATCTTTTATGAGCCGGTATTAGAATACCTTTATTCCCCAATTCTTATTCTTAAAACTTGGGAGGGGGGTCTTGCAAGTCATGGTGGGATTATCGCCATTTTGTTTGCAGCCTATTTATTTGTGAAGAAAAATAAGAAAATCTCCTATTTAGGTTTTATGGACCTTGTTTCTATTCCAACGATGTTTGTATGCGCATGGATACGGGTTGGGAATTTTATCAATCAAGAAATATTAGGGGCACCTACCACCTGCTTTTGGGGGGTGATTTTTAAGCACCCAGCCGATGGGGCAGCAGCTCTTCCAAGACATCCGATGCCTTTGTATGAATTTATTTTATATATGGGCGTCTCTTCCCTCTTATTTTACCTTTGGCAAAAAAACTTTTACAGAAGAAGGGAGGGTTTATTGCTAAGTCTTGCCATCTTAATCTCGTTTTCAGTAAGATTTTTTTTAGAATTTCTGAAAATGCCACAATCAATTTATGATTATGATCTTTCGTTGCAAATGGGACAGCTATTGAGTCTTCCAATGATCGTAATAGGACTTTTGCTCTTTATAAAATCTAGAAAAGAAAAAGTCTATATCGACAAAAAAGTTTCAGAAAGGTAAAATAAAAAACAAACATTTAATATTTATACAGGGATTTAAATGCCCTCATTAAAGAGTTAAAATTTGTTTTTTAAAACAAGGGAATATCGATGAACTTATCAGTAAACTTTGCAAGAGCCGTATCTTCGATCATCGCCAGTGTTTTTATTACCCTTTTTTTATCCCTTTCAAGGCCATTTTTTGAAGGATTTTTTCCTCTAAATTTCTTATTAGGCTTAGTATTTAGCGGATTATTTTCTTTTTTTATTGCTCTTTTAGATGCAAATTTTCGAAAAATGCATCTAAAAATATTTAACACTCTAATTTTAGGACTTTTTCTAGGAATACTTCTTGGTAAATGTTTTGCATCCATATTTGATACCTTGTTGATCATGGCAAATATTGGATCAACCATTACCTCTTTTATGGTATCTATTCCCAAGGCCTTTTTATACCTATTAGGGCTACATTTAGGTGTTGTCTTAACTTTTGTATATGGCGAAGAGTTTCATATCTCTATCCCTTTTATCCGATTCAATGAAGTTATGCAGGGAAAAAAAGAGTTCATCCTTGACGAAACCTTTTTAGCAGATCCAAGGGCTATTGATTTTTTATCCACTGGCATCTTAAATAACAGACTCATCCTTCCCCTATTTATGGTCAAAAATCTACAGGAGCGATTGGATAATTCTGAAGACCATATTAAAGCCCACGCAAGAAAGCTGTTTGCTGTGATTGAAAAATTAAGAGTGATGAAGCATCTTGGAGTAAAAGAACACCAAACAGATTTTACAGATCTTACGGATGTAAGAAAAAAAGTTCTAAGACTTGCCAAACTTACAAAATCTGATATTTTAGTAGCCGATAGCTCTAAACTCATCATCGATGATAAGGAGATTACCTACTTAGGGTTGAATAGTATTGCCAACTCGTTGAAAAATATAATGTCAACAGGGGAACATATTCAAATTAAGGTACAGCGATTTGGAAAAGAGCCAAAACAAGGCGTTGGCTATTTAGAAGATGGCACAATGGTTGTGATTAATAATGGTGGAGACTTTATTGGTGAAACCATAGATACTCGCGTAATCTCTGTAAAACAGACCTCTGCAGGACGCATCATATTTACAAACGCCCTTGTAGAAGATGGCGATGGCGATGAATACCTTTATGAGTCTAATGCAGAATACGCCCATCAACACGATTAGTCTATGAAGCAAGCGACCCAAATCATCGGCATCGGAACAGATATCTTATCCATAGAGCGCTTTAGAGGGTCCCATGCAAAACTTGGTGACAAGTTTCTTGATAAGATTTTCACTGAAGCAGAAAAAGCCTACTGCAATAAGCATAAAGATCCAATAGTCCATTTTGCGGCCCGTTTCTCTGCAAAAGAGGCCGTTGTAAAAGCACTCGGGACGGGCTTTGATGAGATGCTCTCCTTTCACGATATAGAGATTACAAATGATGAAAGAGGCAAGCCTTTTGTCACCCTTTCTGTTAAATCTAATGCTTACTATAATCATCCAACCATTCAGATCTCCCTTTCCCACTGTAAAGAGTATGCAACTGCAACCGCAATAGCTTATAACGAAAACTAGAGTTCTTTCCAAATTCAATATGAATTTTTTAACCACAGAGCACCCAGAGAAAGATATTAGACATCTTGCGTAAGGTGACTGATTAACTCACATTACGTAATTTAAATTAATCAATGGTCATTTCAGCATAAATTTTTCGGCACAAAATAAATTAATAATATAGTTCACCACGCGCTCGCTTTGCTCCCTAGAGAACACAGAGATCACAGAGAAAATTCTTTGAATTATTTAAAAATCTGTAAAAATTTAATAGACTTCTTTCGAAATTTTCTTTGGCCTAGAAATTGAATGGGGCTTTGCAAGAAGTCCAATGCATTTCTCTGTGATCTCTGTGTTCTCTAGGGAGCAAAGCGAGCGGGTGGTAATATATAAATTCAAAATCACCTTACGTAATGTGACTGATTAATTTGAATATAAGAATTTTCAAAGAAACGATTCGGCGATTGAAAGCTTGATTTTCCCTTCTTCTCTATGTGCTCTGCGTACTTTGTGGTTAAAAAATTCATATAGTCCATTTTCATGTAGTTTCCGCTGCTTAAGGGGTGAGGGTACGTTTGAAAAATGAACTTCGAAAAAAGTCTAATGGGTTGATAGCAGCATTTTCTTAGCTGGCGCCATGAGATACATCGATCCACAGACAAGGGTGATCTCCCCTTTTTGCCCTTCATACATTTTTAAATTTAAGGATAAGGCATCTTCTTCAGACATCAGCCGATATGCCCTTACTGGTAAAAAATAGACTTCTGATACAAATGATTTAAGGATAGAAAGGCAGGTGTTCACATCCTTTGTAGTGGCCATATTCCAGAGGGCGATAATCTTTTTATCTGGATATAAAAGCTGCATCTTCATTTTAAGCGCTAGAAAAGCACCTTCATTATGTGCCATGTCAAACACCACATTATCTACTATTTCAAAGCGTGCAGGAAAGGTGAATAATTTTTCTAGTGGGACAATATTTAATACCTCAAGGGCTTTATCGGCTATTTCCTTATTTTCTTTTAAGTAGTCAGAGTGTGTTATAAGAACTTCATGGATAGTGGCATTTTTTTCAAAAGCTGCTTTATAGCATTCTCCATGAGCGGCCCCTGGGCCAAGAACTACAGGCACTCCTTCTTTAATAATTCCTGCCTTATTTCTAGCAATAGAATCTAAATCTCCCAAAATGTCTTGATGATCGAGGGTGATATTGGTAATCACTGAAAGAATCGGTGTGAGTATATTTGTAGAATCGTTTAGGCCCCCTATTCCCACTTCAATTACGGCGTAAGAGACCTTTTCTTCAGAAAAATAAATAAAGGCCATCAGCACAAATATTTCAAAGAATATAAGCTCATCAAAGATTTCTTTATGCTCCTCATAAATTTTCTCCATCCTTTCATCAGAGATCATTTCCCCATTAATAGAGATTCGTTCATTGCATTGTTCATAATGTGGAGAGGTGAAAAGTGCTGTTTTAAACCCTGATGCTTGCAACCCTTTGGCGATATTTAAGCAAACAGTCCCTTTACCATTGGTTCCTGTGACATGAACGATCTTAAAGTTACCCGCAGGACTACCCAGTTTTTCGTGCAATTTTCTTAATTCAGGTAAAGATTTTGCTTTTCTAGATGCTTTATAAAAGCTCGTATAATCCTTTAAAAAGTCGATAGTAGTTTCCTCACCCTCTCTTCTGTGATAAACGAGCAGCCTAAAGATACATAGGCTCTTCTTTCTCCGTGATAATCAGATCCGCCTGTAACAAGTAAGTTTTTTTCCTCAGCCATAGTTAAAAGGTGTTCAATTCTATCTCTTTGAAAATTGCCGTAAAAACATTCTAATGCATCAAAATCATAGGTGGAAAGGATATTTCGAAGGACTTTCTTCCCTTTTATAAGGATGGGATGAGCAAGGGAAGATTTTCCACCGGCGTTTTTGATTACATCAAGGGTTTCTTGTATGGTTGGTAGGGTGCTTTTTACATAGTATGGGGCTTTTTCTCCGATAAATTTTTTAAACGCTTCCTCCATATCTTTTACATAGCCAAGCTCAATCATTCTTAAAGCGATGTGGGGCCTTCCCACAGAACCTAATTTATCTTTAGGGATAGAAAAGTCCTTTAAATCAATTCCAGCTGAGGAAAGCTTTTGAACCATTTTTTGTAGGCGATTCATCCTTCTTTCCGTATGCGTATTACAAAAGTTTAAAAGCTTTGGATTGTGTATATCCACACCATAGCCAAGAATATGTATCGACTCTATCCCATCGTTTTTTTCATATTTTGTGGAAAATTCTACACCCGTGATGAGTTCAACCCCAATTTTTTTTGCATATGCAACTACTTCAGATGTGTAAGCTGCAACAGTGTCATGATCGGTAATAGAAAGACCCTTCAGCCCTAGCTGCTTTGCCATGTCTATTAATTCAGTAGGTGTTTTTTCCCCATCTGAGCAGCTACTGTGACAATGCAGATCAAATGATCCTAACCTCATATTCAAGGTCTACCCCCGTTTTTTCTTTAACAATAGATTGAACCTCATGAATAAGCTCTATCACATCTTTAAATGTCGCATTGTTCGTATTGTTAATAAAATTTGCATGCATAGAACTAACGGCCGCCCCACCGACAGATTTGCCTTTTAGACCACATTTGTCAATTAAAGCACCTGCAGGGTTATTTCCTGATGGGTTTTTAAAGATACAGCCCGAATTTTTTTCTGAAATGGGTTGAGATTTTAAACGCCACAGCAAATGCTGATGCAAATCGGTTAAAGCACTTTCTTTTTTCACAAGGTTAAAACGTGCTTTTAAAATAGATACCCCACTATCGATAAACACTGAGCTTCTATAAGAGAAGTTACACTCATCTTTTGACAGAGTTTTTATCTTTCCATCCGGATACATTATCACCACTTCAGTAAGGTAGGTAGATATTTGAACATCAGGTACACCTGCATTCATGCAGATACTACCGCCAATAGACCCAGGGATCCCTACAAGGGTCTCAAATCCTGAGAGCCCCATTTTACTTGTCTTTCTTGCAAGAAGTGGAAGATTAACCCCACCATCTGCAACTACACAAGTTCCATCAATTTCAACCTCTGTCATCTTATTCACAATAACCACACCATCATAATAATCATCCCTGAATAAAACATTGGAACCTCTTCCCAAAAATAGATAGGGAAGTTGTTGCTGCTTACTAAAGATAAACGCCTCTTTTATTTCTTCCTCACTATAGGCAAGGATCAAATGCCTGCACGTTGCCTCAATTCCATAGGTGTGATATTTTTTTAATGATGTTTTGCTACTGCAAAGCTGCTTGTTTTTCATACTTCATCTCTTTATAGATAGAATCTATCATAGCATGAAGGTATTTTCCAGATCCATAACTACTAAACTTATTTGCAATTCTTATAGCTTCTGCAACTGCCACCTCAACAGGAAGATCCTTTTCTTTTAAATCGAACAAAATGACCCGTAAAATGGCTAAATCCACCTTCGATATTCGATCTAAGGAATACTCAGTAGAAATCTTGCTTAAAAGGCTATCAAACTCATTTCGACATTCAAAGATATGCTCTGCATGTTGCTTATAAATTAACATATTTTTTTTACTCACCTCAAAAAGTGTCATAAAAATTCCTATAGAATCATCAGTAAGTGTTTTACTATTTTCCAATACATAGAGAAGTTGTACATAAATTTCGCGAGATTTTTTCATAGCTTTTTCTATTTCTTTCTTTTTTAGAAAGAGTATAACACACACTCTAGTTTGTTTACATAGATTAAATTTCTTTTCTTTATCGAAAAAAACTTTTACAATATTATGAACTCACTTAAGGAGACTTTGATTTGCTTGGTATATTCTTAGACACGGAAACAAATGGCCTGAATTGGTCCAAACATGTTATTTTAGAAATAGCTTTTATTATTAAAAATTTAAATACTGGGAAAACTATCGATACTTATGAGTCGATGATTATCCCTACGAAAGATGAATGGGAGCGCTCTAATCCTGAAAGTCTTCTTTATACTGGTATAACGCTTAAGAGTCTTGAAAACAAAGGCTTATCAAAATCTGAGGTGGGCAAAGCAATTATCCACCTTTTTAAAAAACATGGTCTTGAAAGAGGAAAAGCTGTATTTATTTGCCAGAATCCAAGCTTTGATAGAATTTTTTTTAGCGGATTAATTGATGTAGATAACCAAGAACGGCTAAATTTTCCTTATTATTGGCTAGATCTTGCATCCATGTTTTGGTGTAAACATATCTCTAAAAATGCTCATTTTGACACTCTTTCCATTTCAAAAGATGCAATTGGTAAATATTATGACATAGAGCCAGAGCATAAGCCTCATCGAGCTTTACAAGGTGTGGAACACCTTATTACTTGCTATACATCTGTTGTTGGGTTTCCAAAAAAAGATACTCTAACACATGCTTAATTCGAATGTTTCCTTGATAAGCAGTTAATGCCTTTTGAACAGCTTTATCTAGTATTTTGGTATTGGCATTAAGTAGATGCTGCGTGGTTAATCGTTTCACATAAAGAGTCATAAATGTCTCTAAAAAATGGCGAAATTTTTTCTCTGTATGCTCAATATTTTCTATCAAGCCTTTTTCTACCTCTTCAATTTCCTTTAAAAAGGTATCAAAAAAACCCTTTTCCAAAGAAGTAAATAACCCTTCGATGATGGAAGAATAATCATCATTAAGATCGGTTCCTGGAACAAATACTTTTTGTACTCTTGATAAGATCGTCTTTAATATATCGTTATATCTTGTAGTTGTTAGCATCAGCTGAAATGATAAAGGGGCTTCCTCTAACGTCTTTAATAAAGCATTAGCATGAACAGGAAGCATTCTGTCAGCTGAAACTATTGCAATAATACGGGTTTTTCCACGATAGGGAGGAAGAGCGCTCTCTTGAACAACACTATGGATTGTTTCCATGGAATATAAATAGCTTTTAGAGACAGGCTTTACCTCTTGAAAATCACCATGACGGAATAAAGCCTCTACAGTATTTACACCAAGTGCCTTCATGGCGGTCTCATACATTTCCTTTACTACACACTCATGGCTCTCACCGTGAAATAATACCGCACCTGTCATAGATCACCTAATTACGCAACGGGCCTAATGATAAATTTGCTTTTTTCATAAAGATATCTAAATGCTTTTTAGCATGCTCAAAAACCTCTTCCTTGCTCATGCGGGCGTCAATCACAATCATCCTATGAGGATTTTCTTTTGCTAATAAAAGATAACCTTTTCTAACTTTTTCATGAAATGAGATATCTTCACTCTCCAATCGATCTTTTACCCTTTGCAATCTTTGTAAAGAAGAGGCTGGATCAATGTCTAAAAAAAACGTTAAATCGGGCGTTAGCCCCTGTGTCGCAATAAGGCTTATCGATTCTACTCTTTCCATGGAAATGATCCCTCTTCCAGCTCCTTGATAAGCTACAGTTGAATCAGTAAAACGATCACATAAAACAACCTTCCCAGCGGCCAATGCCGGAAAGATTTTATGCTTCACATGATAAGCTCTATCGGCTAAATAAAGAAACAACTCAGATTCAGCAGGAATATCACTTTTTAAATCATCTAATAAAACAGCACGAATACCCTTGCCAAAATCTGTTGCCCCTGGTTCAAATGTTTGCATCACATCTTTACCTTTTGATACAAGATAGTCATGAAGGCTTTTAATTAATGTGGTCTTACCCGCACCTTCTCCACCTTCAAATGTGACAAAAAAACCAGCATCTCTCATAGATTATACTTCTTCAGAAATAATGTTTTCAATCCTTTGCATCGCAACTAAGAAATCGTTTTCTTCAAGTCTTACAATTTTCACCCCTTGCGTAGATCTACCCATAATACGAAGATCTTTCATAGAAGTTCTCAATGTTTGACCAGCATTAGACATCATCAAAGCGCTATCCTCATCAGTTACTGCAATAGCCCCTACTACCAAACCATTTCTCTTACTTGTGATAATAGAGCGCACCCCTTTACCACCGCGATTTGTTTGCCTAAAGTCTATCACTTTGGAACGTTTTCCATGACCATGTTCACATACAACTAAAATAGAATCACCTTCTGTGACAACTACACAAGAAACTACGTAATCTTCTTCATTTTTCAACGATACACCACGAACCCCGCGAGCAGTTCTTCCCATAGCTCTTACAAGAGTCTGATCAAAACGTACCGCCATTCCTTGACGAGTAAATAACATAATCTGATCCATCTCTTTTACAAGCTTAGCTGCAATTACACTATCGCCTTCATCAATAGAAATGGCATAAACACCATTTTTCCTTGGAGATGAAAAACTCTCTAACAAGGTCTTTTTAATCACACCTTTTTTCGTTGCAAGTAAAATAGAGGCTTCTTGATCAAAGTTTGCAACACGCAGCACAGCTGCAATTTGTTCATCTTTTGAAATACCCTCAAGAAGATTAATCAATGCTTTTCCTTTTGACTGTCTAGAGCATTCTGGAATCATCCAAGCTTTCAACCAGTAACATCTACCAAAACTTGAAAAAACTAATAAATGATCATGAGTATTTGCTACATAGACATCTTTAAGACCATCGGCAGCTTTTTTCATATCAATACCAATCACACCATGACCACCTCTTCGTTGCTCACGGAAAGTGTCAATAGGCATACGTTTGATATAATCATCTGTGGAAATTGTAATAATGACAGACTCATTGGCAATTAAATCTTCCATCTCAAGCCCTTCCTCTTCGGCAGGGGCAATGGTTGTTTGCCTTTTGTTTTTATCATATTTACGCATATCTTCCAATTCACCCTTGATGATATCAGAAACCATTTGTTTAGAGGCTAAAATTGCAAGTAAATGCCTAATTCTTTCAGCAAGTTCTGCAAATTCTTTTTCAATTTTATCTCTTTCTAAGCCAGTTAATTGGTATAAACGTAGCTCTAATACAGCATCGGCCTGTCTTTCAGAAAGAAAATACCGTGTCATCAAGGCATCATGAGCTTCCTTCTTATCGGCACTTTTCTTGATCAAATTCACAATCTCATCAAGATTATCTAGCGCTTTTAAATACCCTTCTAAAATATGAGCTCTTGCTTCTGCTTTTTTCAGCTCAAAGCGAGTACGACGACGAACCACTTCATTTCTATGATCAATCCAACAGGTGATCATATTCTTTATATTCATTAAACGTGGCAACCCACCATCTAAGGCAAGCATATTACAACCAAAGGTCACCTGAAAATCTGTAAATTTATATAACTGATTTAAGATTACATCAGGAATCTCACCTTTTTTCAAATCAAGAACAACGCGAAGACCTTCTCTATCTGATTCATCACGTAAATCACTTACCCCTGTCATTTGCTTGTTATTCACAAGATCTGCAATTTTAATGATCAGTTCTGCTTTATTTACCCCATAAGGGAGCTCATCTAGCACAAGAGTAGAACGATCATTTCCCCTTTCCTCTACATGGTAGATTCCGCGAACACGTAGCTTTCCACGACCTGTATGGTACGCCTCTTTGATCCCTTTTACTCCACAAATGATCCCGCCTGTTGGAAAGTCAGGTCCTGGCATAACAGACATAATCTCATCTATAGTTGTCTCTGGATTGTCTATCAAAAGTGTCGTTGCAGCAATTAATTCTGATAAATTATGCGGAGGAATATTTGTTGCCATACCCACTGCAATACCTGTTGATCCATTACAAAGTAAATTTGGAAACTTTGAAGGAAATACCACAGGCTCTTTTTTTGTCTCATCATAGTTTGGAACATAATCTACTGTTTCTTTATCTAAATCATCCATCAATGACATGGATGGTCCTGTAAGTCTTGCCTCTGTATAACGCATAGCAGCAGGAGGATCACCATCGACAGAACCAAAGTTACCTTGTCCATTGACTAATGAATATCTCATGATCCAATCTTGAGCCATACGCACAAGCGTTGGATAAATCACTCCCTCACCATGAGGGTGAAAGTCCCCTGAAGTATCACCGGCAATTTTTGCACACTTTCTGTGCTTTCCACCTGGAGATAAATTAAGCTGTCTCATTGCATACAAAATTCTTCTTTGTGAGGGCTTTAATCCATCTCTTACATCAGGTAGCGCTCTTGAAATAATTACTGACATGGAATAACGAAGATAACTCTCTTTCATTTCCTCTTCAATATTTCTTGATACTATTATTTCTGAAATTTGTCCTTCGTCACTCATAATCTATCTTTCCCTTAAATATCTAAATCTTTTACTGATAGAGCGTGAAGATCAATAAATGCTCTTCTAGGTGGTACCTCATCGCCCATTAATACTGTAAACATGCGATCTGCATCTGCTGCATCTTGAATGGCAACTTTTACAAGCGTTCTCTTTGAAGGATCCATTGTCGTCTCCCAAAGCTGGTCAGCATTCATCTCACCAAGACCTTTGTACCTTTGAATCTCAATCCCTGTTCGACCATTTTCTCGTATTCTGCTAATAATTTCTTTTAATGTATGAAATGGTGTAGGTGCCTTTTCTTCATCAATAATATCTAAAATTTTCCCTTCATCGCTATAATACTGAGCAATGGTTAAGGAATGATCTGCAAGTGCCTTATTTAATCTATTTAAGGTCTCTTGTTTAAACAATTCAAGATAAGAAAGTGGTTTGGCTACAAATTTCTCAATTCTTGCCTCTTTGTCCGTATCATCCTCAGCTTGCGAGTCTACAAAAATTTTCTTCTGAGAAATTGCATCACGCTCTCTTAATTCTTTAAACTCATCTATTGTGTAAACAAATCTTGACTTACCATCTAAATAAACCTGAAAATGTGGTAATAACCCCTCTTCATTACGAGAGGATAAAAACTCTTTAAAGACTACCCCTTTTTTCTCTATACTTACAATAAGATCTTCAACGCTCATGATCGTAGAAATGAATTTCTTCATCTCCTTTGGATCAAGAATCGTCTCAGAGGAGGCAATTCTAAAGGAAAGATCGCTTGTTCCTAGAGAAATTAAATACTCATCCATCTCCTCTTCAGAATGAATGTATTGAAACACCTTCTTTCTAGCTACTCTAAATAAAGGGGGTCTTGCAATATAAATATGACCATTTTCAATCAATGCAAGCATGTGACGGAAGAAAAATGTCAATAAAAGTGTTCTAATATGTGATCCATCAACGTCAGCATCGGTCATGATAATGATTTTATGGTAGCGAAGTTTTTCTGGATGAAAATTATCCTTACCAATACCGCAACCAAAAGCAGATATCATGGCCCCTACTTCGGTATTTTGAAGTATTTTTTCCAAACGAGATTTTTCCACATTTAAAATCTTACCACGAATAGGTAAAATAGCCTGATTACGACGATCACGACCACCTTTGGCAGAACCTCCGGCAGAATCTCCCTCAACAATGTATATCTCACACTTTGCTGGATCTTTCTCAGAACAATCTGTAAGCTTTCCAGGAAGTCTTAATGTATCTAGTGCTGATTTTCTTTGCGTTAATTCTCTTGCCTTTCGAGCCGCCTCTCTTGCTTGAGATGCAAGGGCTGCTTTATCCACAATCACTTTTGCAATCTGTGGATTTTCCTCTAAGAAGGTA
>CAMCSI010000025.1 GCA_945877885.1 Chlamydia trachomatis | reverse complement strand
AAATTGATTATATGATTCAAACACGATTTCATAATTTGTATTTATGTGAAATCAAATTCTCTAAAAAACCCGTTAGTATAAAAATCATTGAGGAAATGGAAGAAAAACGGAACAATTTGAAATTTTCTAAACATTTTTCAATCAGACCTATACTTATCCATGTAAATGGGGTGGATGAAAGTATTTTAGATGAAAGGTATTTTGATAAGGTAATTGATTTTGGCCAGCTTCTAAACTGAGCTTTGTGTTTCTAAAGCGGTGAAAACTGTACCAAAATAAAAAGAGCTCGTGTATAGTTTTTCCTTATGGAAAGTTGGATTAAAGAGATTGAAGAGTCAATAAAAGATTCGAAAGTAGAAATGCATGGGCAACAAGGCAGCTGTAGCCGCATTTGCAGAGTAATTTCTAATACATTTGAAAATTTGGGATTATTACAAAGACATAGAATGGTAAAGAAAATTTTGGAAAAGCATTTTTCAAAAGATTTACATGCATTAAGTTTAGAAACCTATACTGAAAGGGAGTGGGAAAATGAAAGATGAGATTGCAAAAGATATCGAAAACAATAAAGTTATTCTTTACATGAAAGGGAATAAAGAGATCCCTATGTGTGGATATTCAGCCCGTGTGGTAGATATTTTAAAGCAGTACGGGGTTGAATTTGCCACAAGAAATGTGTTAGATTCAGAAGAGTTAAGAGAGCAGATTAAACTCTTTTCTGACTGGCCAACACTTCCTCAGCTTTATATTAACAAAGAATTTATTGGCGGCTGTGACATTGTGATGAAACTTCATGAATCAGGCAAACTTAAGGAATTACTAAGCTGTGAATGAACTGATTTTTCTATTTCATATTGTAGCGATTTTAGGATCGATATACGCTTTTTCAAAGCTTGGTAAGTCAGGACTGTCTGCAATTTTTGTATTACAAATTGTGTTTGCTAATCTGTTTATTTTAAAGCAGACAAAGCTATTTGGATTGATTGTTACCACTACAGATTGTTATACTATTGGTTCTTTTATAACGTTAAATATCCTCAGAGAGAAGTTTGGAAAAAATGCCTCTGACCAAACTATCTTATTAGGTTTACTCTCGATCCTCTTTCTTCCACTGATGTCTTTTTTTCTTCTCGGCTACGGCTTTGTAGCTGAAAATCAAACAATGGCACAGATGTATATAGATCTACTTACCCCATCGTTTAGAATTTTTTTCATCTCCATTCTTTGTATGGTAATCTTTCAAAAGCTGGACACTTATATGTTCTCCCATTTTAGAAAAAGATTCTCACTTACCGCTTCTATGTTTATCTCCTTATCGATTTCACAATTTTTAGACACAGTTTGTTTTACCTATGGCGCTTTATCAGGGGTGGTAGACAATCTATCTCAGATTTTAGTCTTTAGCTATCTTATTAAAGTGATCACTATTTGCGTTATGACCCCTGTCACAAAAACTTTGACCAAAGAGGCTTCATGAGCTGCACATTAGAAACTCCAAAAAAAACAGATTTTACTTTTGAGTTGATCCACACCTCAACAAAAAGCCGTGCAAGAGTTGGGAAAATTCACACACCTCACGGAGTTATCAACACACCAGGATTTGTGGCTGTGGGGACAAATGGGACCATTAAAGCGCTTGATTCAAAAATGGTAGAGGAAATTGGTATCGAGCTTATGTTTTGTAACACTTACCACCTTCTTCTTCAACCAGGCCCTGAAGTGATTGAAAATGCCGGCGGCCTTCATACCTTTATGAACAGATCTGCTCCCCTTATTACCGACTCAGGCGGATTTCAAGTCTTTTCTCTTGCCTATGGCGGGGTTGCAAGCGAGCTGAAAAGCTCTGGTGGTAAGCAAAAAGGAGGCTCTGTTTTAAAAATTACAGAAGAGGGTGTTTTATTTAGATCTTACCGTGATGGAAGAAAAGTGCTCCTTACCCCAGAATCTTCTATTCAAATTCAAAAATCGCTCGGAGCGGATATCATCATTCCTTTAGATGAGCTTCCCCCCTACCATATTTCTGATGCAGATCTTCTTAGCTCTTTTAAGCGCACCCATAGATGGGAAATTCGCTCTTTACAAGAGCATTTACAAGATCCAAAAAGACAGGCAATGTACAATGTGGTTCATGGCGGTCTTAACGATGATCTTAGAAAAGAAAGTGTTCGTATTCTTCGAAAACACCCTTTTGATGGATTTGCAATCGGTGGAAGTCTTGGTAAAAATAAAGCTGAAATGATCCACCTTCTAACCTCAGTGCGCCCTGAAATTCCTGATGAATTTCCAGTGCATCTTCTTGGTATTGCAGATCTTCCCTCTTTAGAAGAGGCAATTCCTCTTGGAATTGATACTTTTGATTCCTCCTACCCTACAAAGGCTGCAAGACATGGTACAATCTTTACTGAAAATGGGCCCTTAAAGATAACAAAAAGCATCTATAAAAACGATAACAGCCCCCTTGAAGAGGGCTGTATCTGTCATACTTGTAAACATTACTCACGCAGCTATATCAACCATCTATTTGCAAGTCATGAATACACAGCGCATTCGCTCTGCTCCATTCATAACCTATACTACATGGTCCGTTATATGGAAAAGAAGCGATCCCTTATTTATCAAAACCTTATTTAGTTTTTATTTTTGTCATTGTAACACTAAAATCTTCGTTCATCCCACTTAGTGCTATTCCTGATTGACTCCAGAAAATAGGACATGCAACATTGTATTGATCTCCTTGCAAAGATAGACCGTATACAGGACAATTATCTGTTAAATAATCGTCAGAAGGTGGGTTCACCCAATCGAATGGATCCCCTGAATGATATCCATGTTGAACACACCCTGCAGTAAGCCAATTACCATTGTCATCCTTTATGTAGTATTGACCAATTCTAAAACCCTCAGCTCTAGGACACTGATCAGCAAGGCTTGGCCCAATCTTCCAATGTTCAGTTACAATTTCTAACTCTGCATAGAGGTACACAGTAAAGCTTTCACCATCCCCTAAGTGATTAGTACCTTGATGCTCTGCAAATATATTTTGCGCATCTGATCCTTCTTGATAGGAATAGTAAGCATAATAATTATTCAAATTATTTATAATTTTAATGGGTGGGGGGGTGATTGGCCCTGGACCTGTTGCAGCTTGACATATTTCCCATTCTGTTGATTTAAAAGGAAGATAATAGGTAGTGCCTTGGTAGATTTTAAAGGTGATGCTAACTTGTATTACCCAATCTGTAGTTGAAAGATTATCTGCTTTAGAATCTTGTTCACAAGAGCATGAATCAATATTTCCTCTCTTACCCGGAGAATTTAAATCCATAGAAAATTCCACTTCATCTCCTGATCCATCATCCGTAGTGTGGGGAGCAAAAATGTGCCATAAAGAATCTCTGCTAGTTGTATAAGTGTAACCTGGTAATACTGTTTGTATTTCAGCTATTTGTGGGGCTAGAGCAAGGGCTGGATAGCCTTTAGATTCGATCATGCCGCAATTTACCCATTCACCATCAATATTTATTTTATAATGCCAATTTGATAGTTTAAATTGAAATGTTTGTTTTTCCATCTTCTTCATAAGTGCCTTCTGTTTTTTTTCTTTATAGTAACGAATAAGCGAATTACCACCTTAACCGATTGATAAAGAGTGTAATTTACTTTTTGAATGTTTGAAGAAATTAGGACTTCTTGACTCCAATCCTCTATTAAAGGTACAATCAAAGCATGATTTACCCTTCTTTATTATATTTTGTATGGTCCCTAGCCTTCCCTATTGGTAAAAGTTTATTAGAAATCTCACCGCCAATTTTTTTAACAGGTGTTAGGATGATTCTTGGGGCTTTTTTTCTCCTTGGATTCATCTCAATATTTCAACGAAAAAGTTTACAAAAAATTTCTTTAAAAGGGATGATTGCGCTTGGAATTTTAGGATTCTTTAGTATTTTTCTAACAAATATTTTAGAATTTTGGAGCTTAAGACAATTAAGTTCGGCCAAGACTTGCTTTCTATATAGTCTCTCCCCTTTTAT
This sequence comes from Chlamydia trachomatis, assembly GCA_945877885.1. Lineage (GTDB taxonomy): Bacteria > Chlamydiota > Chlamydiia > Chlamydiales > 2-12-FULL-49-11 > JAJACQ01. The sequence continues at coordinate 8,092 of CAMCSI010000025.1, read as the reverse complement.
TACTGCGATTTTATCCTATTTCCATTTTAAAGAAAAAATGACCATAAAAAAATGGATAGGAATAGTAATAGGGATGTTTGGATTTATCCCTGTATTAATGCTGAATGAAGGAACTGGCTCTTTCAAATCGCTATTTTCCATCTCTCTTCCTGAGCTTTCCATGTTTGGAGCGGTATTTTTTGCAGTGTACGGTTGGATAATCCTTCGAATGCTTGTAAAGGATGAAAAAATCTCCCCTCAGATGGCCAACGGAATCTCTATGCTTATCGGCGGAGTAATATCCCTAATTGTTTCTTTATTTATAGATAGTTGGCACCCAATTCCAGTAAAACCGGGCTCTTTTGGCACCTTTGCAGCCACTCTTCTTTCCTTAACAATTATTTCAAATATTTTTTGTTATAACTTATATGGCTATCTTCTCAAAAAATATACGGCTACATTGCTCTCTTTCTTTGGTCTCTTATCGCCGATATTTGCCTCTATTCATGGGTACCTTATACTTAATGAGCCAATTTCCCCGGTGATATTCCTATCAACTGCCATTGTCTTACTTGGGCTTAGAATCGTTTACGGGGAAGAGTTAAAACTTGGCTATATTCAAAAGCGTGGAACTAGTCTGCCTTCAGCTCAATCAGATAGTCTACAAAAGGCCTAAAGGCATCTTTATCCCCACTTTCGCCATCCCTACCGCATGTTTCTGCAACAGTAAATGTCTTTTCAGCGTTAATATTCAATGACTTAGCAAACGCTCGTAGATTCTTTTCAAAGCATTCAGGGTCTTTATAGTTTTTCATCATATTGTCGTAGAGCCCTTCACAAAAGTTATTATACTTATAGGAGCTCTGCTGCACCACCTTCATGGCATTTGCAAGTCCCTTATCCTTAAAGATTGCTGCCAAAAATGAAAGAGGAGAAGGTACATGAAGATCCACATTTGCACCTAGATCTCTAAGATGTTGTGCTTTAAAGGCAAGTCCTACCGTCGATGTATTAGCAAGTGTCAACACAATCTCTGAAATATTAGCTTTACTTTCCTTACTAACGCTATCAGAGTATGGAACACAACCGGCTGATTCTGAAGTAGATGCGCTCTTTTTACCCTTAAAAAAGTGCTCATAGGCTCCAAAGGCGATCACAGCAATGACAAAAATAGTAACAAGTATTTTTAAAAATTTTCCCATAACTTATTCTATAATATATGCTAATTATTATTTCAATTCTTTTATTTAAATACAACTTTGTGATAAGATATAGCCATAATTATACTAAATTAGAGAACTTATGGACAAATTATCCCCTGCAGCCCACTCTTTACCAGTAAGTGTTCCAGATGTTGAATGGGGTAAAAGGCCATCCTATACAGAAATTTTTTCAAGAACTCATTTAGAGGATAAGCCATCTACCGGCAAAGTTAAAGGAGATGTATTACTTGCCCCTATTGCTTTCATCGCAGGCATTATTCAATCCCTTATCTTTTTAATTATATTATGTGTAAAAGGTCTTTTCTACAAAACAGGGATCAAAGGCTATTTAATTGATCAATGGGTATTGCAAAAGACAACCTGCACTAAGGATCTACAAAACTCTGTAGCTAAAAAAATCAATCTATTAGATAAAGGTATTATTGGTAGACAGCTTACCATTTTCGATGAAAATAAAAACCGTATTGAAGCGGCAGTAATTGAAAAAGAAGATCCAGAAGCGGCTAAAACGTTAAGAGCGACAGCTGCTAGAAAAGCTATCCATCCTAAAGATCGAAAATGGATTATTTATGACACAGGTGTTATGTCTAACTACCAAGCCTCTATGAATAAAATTTTAACCATCCATAAAGCATTTGATGCAAATGTCATTTGTGCAAATTCTGCAGGTGTTGGGACCTCCACTGGTCATGCCCTCACCCCTGATGAACTTGTCATGCCGACAGAGGCTGTCCTTAGACACTTAATAAACACGTTGGGTGTAGATAAAAAAAATATCACTCTTATGGGTCATTCTTTAGGCGGGGGCAAAGCTGCAAGAGTTGCTGCTAAAGATGAATTTTCAGGCGTTCACCTACTCTTAGATAGATCATTTAATACATTTTCTCATGCTGCAAAAGGTTTTCAACTGGCAGCTTTTCCGTTTAACTTTCTTTTAGCAGGACTTGTTAATTGGGCGCTTCCCTTTGAAACGACAAAAGCTATTCCAAAAATCAAAGGAAATGTAACTGCCGTTTGCGCTCCGAAAGATCCAGTTGTAACTTTTCATAACTCTGCGGTACATATTCGCGATCCTCATATTAAAAAAATATTTGTGAAATTTGATTTAAATGGATCACCTCTTGAAAATGGTCCTTTTCAAAAAAAATTCCCTGCCCAACATACTCTTTCTCATACTCCTGAAACACTGGATTATATCTGGAAAGTACACAATAGAGTGATTGCTTAACCCCCCCTTACGCAAAAAAACACCACCTTCATTTTTACCTGATGATGATATTTACAGATATTAAACCACCCGCTCGCTTTGCTCTCTAGAGAACACAAAGACCACAGAGGAAAACAAAGGAAATATTTATATTTTTCCTCCTTAGATCCATTTATCCATGTTGAGAGCAACAGAAAAAAATTTTATAATCTTAAAGGATTTAGTAAGGTTTTAATGATTTTCTCTGTGATCTTTGTGTTCTCTAGCAAGCTTTGCTTGAAAGTGGTTATATATATATTTTAAATTCACTTTAGATAAGTGATAAAAAAAATTTGCGGATACCTGGATTCGAACTAGGGACCTCAACATTATCAGTGTTGCGCTCTAACCAACTGAGCTATACCCGCAAAAAAATGGAGGTTAGGAGACTCGAACCCCTGACCTTCTGGTTGCAAACCAGATGCTCTACCAATTGAGCTAAACCCCCATATCCTTTCTCCCAAGATTTGGGATATGTGAATCCAAAAGTTTAACATTATTCATCTTTTATGGCAAGTATCTTATATAAAAAAAATAAATACTTTCTATTGATCCATATCCGCCTCTCTGATATACTATAGTTTGAGCTCTATACTATACTAAAATTTGAGCTGTCTAAAAAAAATCAAACAATGAACGCACTATTTACATCTGGATCTATGAAAGAACTTTGGAAAATGTCCTTTCCAATGATGATCACGTTTTTTTCCATGTCTGCAATGTTATTTGTTGATAGAATGTACCTTTCTTGGTACTCACCAGAGGCATTAACCGCAGGTGTTACCGCTGGAACTCTTGCCTGGGCATTTATTTGCTCGATACTTACCATTGGGGCAATGTCAGAGGTATTTGTTTCACAATTCAATGGTGCAAAAAGATATAAAGATCTTGGAAGACCGGTGTGGCAAATGCTTTATTTGTGCCTTTTCTCTTTTGTATTTTTTATTCCTATCGCACTTTTTGTAACCCCGATTGTCTTTCCCTATGCAACAATGCCTTTAGAATATGAATATTTTAGATTCTTTATGTTCACAGGTCCGTTTTTTTGTGTCCATGCCGTACTGGCAGGTTTTTTCATTGGAAGAGGTTTTCCTAAAATTATTCAATGGATGGCAATTGTTAGTAACCTGGTTAACATTATTCTTGATCCAATATTCATTTTTGGAATCGAAGGATTCTGCCCTTCCTTTGGAATGATGGGAGCTGCTTATGCAACGTTAATTGGATCACTTGTTCAAGCTATTGTTGTTTTTCTTTATTTTATAAATAAAAAGCATAATATCCGCTATAACACAAGGGATTATCGATTTGATAAGACTCTTTTCCTTGCCAGTGTAAAAGTAGGTATTCCCCCTGCCATCTTCATCACCTTAGAGCTTATTGGTTGGACTGTATTTTACATAATGATGAAAGGTATCAGTCAAACACATATCCTTGTTGCAGGAGTTTGTCAAAGTATACTACTTTTATTTTTCTTTGTGGGCTGGGGTCTTGAAAAAGGGGTAGTTGCCATCGCAGGAAACTTTATTGGTCAAGGCAGACCAAAGCTTTTGACAAATATCATCACCTCAGCTTTTAAAATAATTCTTGTGTTTGCATTAATAATGTCTGTCATTTTGATCATTCATCCTGGGCCTTTAATTGATTGGTTTTTCTACAATCCATCAGCTAGCGCAGAAATTGATGTAGATTTAGCTGTAATAAATCTTGTTGAAATAAAATCTATTGTAAAAACATGTTTATATTTCATATTTTTCTGTTTAATTTTAGAAAATGTTCGTTGGGTATTAAGCGGTTTATTAACTGCAGCAGGAGATACTATGTTCCTACTTGTTGCAGGAACAGCCTCACTTTGGGTATTTTGTTTTTTACCCATCTACTTTTTTGTATACCTTCCTAAAGGGCCTATTGTTCATGCTTATATTATCGAGGTAGTTTACCATGTGCTTGGAACTATCATTGTCTACGCACGCTTTAAGCAAGGTAAATGGAAAACAATCAAGCTTATTCAAGAATCCTCTAATAAACACATAGAGACCATACAATCTCTTTTACAAGAATCAAACATATCTTCAATTTCTGACGCTCCAACTGATAATCCCCCTCCAACGACATAAATGAAAAAGCTTTTTCTTGCGCCCATGGAAGGATTGGGTAATTTCCCTTTTAGAAATGCCATCTCTCTTATCGGCGGATTTGATGAAGCTACAAGAGAGTTTATTAGCGTACCCAAGGGCGCTCATGTAAAAAGCCTTGCAAAAAAATATAACTTTTTTGATACCGATCCCATTCCACAAGCGGCCCAAATCATGGGATCTGATCCTGACACCCTTGCTGCAATGACTGAGGAGCTAATAAAACAGGGCGCAAAACGTGTGGAGTTAAATGCAGGCTGCCCATCTAATACCGTCACAGGGCATGGTTCTGGCTCGTGCTTATTAAAAGATCCTGATCACCTTCATAAAATTCTTAAGACCATGGTTTCTGTCTCCTCTGTTCCCATTTCTGCAAAGCTTCGGGCTGGGTTTTTTGACACCTCTTTATTCAAAGAAAATCTATTGGCTGCAGAAAGCGCTGGTATATCTCATCTAACTCTTCATCCAAGAACAAAAATGGAAGGGTATAGAGGGCTTGCAAATATCGATCTGATCAAAGAGGCAAAACAGATCCTCTCCATCCCCCTAATTGGTAATGGCGATATCAAGTGTAAAGCAGATGCAGATCACATGCTTAACTACACAAACTGTGATGGATTGATGGTTGGACGCGGCGCTGTGATCAACCCATGGATTTTTCATGAGATAAAAGATCATCCTGTCGAAGACTTCGATAAAACTCTTCTTTATCTTGAGCGTTACTTTGAAAATGTGGGAAATTCTTGTCCAAAAAATCAAATCGGTCAAATGAAAGGCTTATTTTCGTTCCTCTATCAAAGAAATGAACAGCTTTTAGAAAAGCGACATACTATGCTTCGATTACGGGATCTTTCCCCAAGGGACTTTTTTGATCAATGCGTAAATGATCTAAACCACTACTCTACTATTTGCAGATGAGTAGTTAAATGATGTTATCGGTGGTTTTTTTACCTATATAATCTACCAGTCTAAAAAAGCCTTCGATTGCAAAGGCTGCTATATAAAATAACCCATGCCAGTAAATTAAATAAATAGGCCATACATACTTATTTAATGGGTGGTCCACATTTGGACTGCTATTTAAATACATGTAATTGGCGTCAAGTTGAAGATTTAAAGCATACACAAAAGCGGCTAAAATCTGCATCAAAACAATCACTCTATAAATCGCATTTTTCCTAGGTTTAAAACCTAAACAATAGGCCATGTAAATCGGTGTAATAATGGTGATTCCATGATAAATAAAATAGTCTAACAGTAAGTATTCCTCCCCGGCATGAACAATTGCCGGAGTGATAAATGCTTGAATTGGCCCTGTCATACCTAAAAATAGCACAAATTCAAAGAAAAACTGACTTCTAAAAATCAACGCAAATGAAGCAAAAAATGCCATGATCGAACAAAAGGAAAGGGGTAATGCATAATCCAAGGAAAAAGCATCAATCCTATGATAATAATAGACAGAAAAAATACGATCAAAAAGAAGGTAAACCCCTAAAAAGGTGGTCAATCTATTTACATTTTTTTCACTAAAACATTTACCCATGCATAATAAAGCAACGCAGGCAAATAGATAGAAAGTAATGATTAAATACCAAGAAACGCTAAATGGATTAATATATAAATAAGTCATTCTTACTCCTTTTCATCTATTGTACCTATTTACTATGAAATTTTATTATCAGACTTAATGTTAGACACTTAATCTAATAGTTGTAAAAATAGATCAAAACCGTATGGTTTATTTAAGGGTTAATCATATGAAAAAAATTGTCATCTTAGGTGCTGGGTTTGGAGGCGTTTATACAGCTCTGCATCTTGAAAAGGCTCTTAAAAAGTATAGAGACTCTATAGAGATCATCTTAGTGAATAGGGAAAACTACTTTACCTATCAGCCCATGCTAGCAGAGGTGGTAGGTGGATCTATAGATATATTAGATTCAGTGACTTGTTTAAGATCTTTATTAAAACATACCTCTATTTACATAAGAGAGGTAACCTCTATTAATACTAAGACAAAGGAGATTACACTTTCTCCAAATTTTAGTCATAAAGATGTGATCATTAACTACGATCATCTAGTGCTAGGTCTTGGTTCAGTTACTGACTTTAGAACCAGCCCAGGAGGTCTTGCCGAGCATGCTTTGCCTTTTAAGGACTTATCTGATGCACTATCTCTTCGCAATCGGATCATTGACGTGATTGAAACAGCCGCTCAAGAGTCTGATGCTAAAGAGCGCAAAACATTGCTTACCTTTGTAGTAGGTGGTGGTGGATTTTCAGGGGTAGAGGTAGTTGCCGAAATTAATGATCTTGCCCGGACAAAAGCCAAAAGCTATAAAACCATCAATCCAAACGATATCAGAGTGGTTTTAGTTCACAGCAAGGATCGCCTTGTAGATCGTGAGCTTTCTGTTTCTTTAGGTAAATATTGCGGAAAGCTTCTTCAAAAGCGGGGTATTGAGATCTTTTTTAATACACGTTTATCCTCTGCCTCCCCTTATGAAGCTATTTTAGATGATGGTACACGTATTGCAAGTAGAACGATAGTTTCCACTGTTCCATCTTTGCCAAACCCATTGATCGAATCCTTACCTTTTGAAAAAAAATATGACAAGTTACTTTGTGACTCCTACCTTCAATTAGTCAATCAAACAGATATTTGGGCAATTGGTGATTGTGCAGCTATTCCAAAATCACCTAAAACACCTGAAGAATTCTCCCCTCCTACTGCTCAATTTGCCACAAGGCAAGCACCTGTTCTTGCTAAAAACATCCTACATTCTATTATTGGGGGAAAGAAAAAACTCTTTGCCTTCAAATCGCTCGGTCAAATGGCAGCTCTTGGTCATAGAAGGGCAGTAGCAGAAATCTTAGGCATCAAACTTTCAGGTTTTATCGCTTGGGTATTATGGCGATTTATTTACCTTATGAAAATTCCTGGATTTACTGCAAAGATCAAAATCTCCCTTTCATGGTTACTAAACTTGCTTCTTCCTACCGATACTGTTCAGCTAAAAAGTAAACCTAAAAACGGCTTTGATAACCTTCACTACGCCGATGGAGAAACAATTTTTCAATCTGGGGATATTGGAGATTATTTATATGTGATTGCAAAAGGAAGTGTCGATGTGATCAAAGAGGGGGAATTAATTGCCACCTTACACGAAGGGGAATATTTTGGTGAGATGGCCCTTTTATCTACAAATAGACGATCTGCTACGATTGTAGCAAAAGGGTCCTGCAATATCCTTGCCATAAAAAAAGAGGATTTTCATGTCTTGATGTCTCATTTTTCAGACCTAAGAGAAAATTTTTTGAAAACAAAAGAAGGACGTTTAGATGCTACCGCTGAGGGGCAGTGATCCAAATTTTTCTGCCATGTGGCAAATAAAAAGTAACAGTGAAAGATCAAAATACTCTGTGTTTTCTTTAAAAAACAAATGGTGATCATCATTATAAGCAAAAGCGTTTATAACACCTTCGAATTGAAGCCCTTCCAATATAAG
>CAMCSI010000024.1 GCA_945877885.1 Chlamydia trachomatis | reverse complement strand
TGACTTCTGAAACCTTTGAGCTAATAAAAAATAAAGTACTTGCAGCGTTTAAAGCAAAACTGCGCTCTGAAGCAAGTGTTATATCTGTAATGCAAAAGCTAGGGGGTAGAGCTATTGATCCACTTGCAGTTTTATCTGATATTATTCGATCTATTTTACTTCGCTGCATTGATAAAAAATGGCAAAAGCACTTACTCGGTATTGATCATCTAAGAACAGAGGTGTCAATGCAAACCGTGGCTCAAAAAGACCCTTTGCAAGAATTTAAACATGAAGCATTTAATCTTTTTCACGAATTTTCTATAGAAGTGAAGAAGGATATCACTCATCAACTTTTTGCCTTCGCTATCATGGTACCTGATGCAAAAGAAATTCAGATGCACCTTTCGCAAATAGAGCTTCTTGGACCTCAACCAGAGCTTGCCGAAAGCTTAAGTAAAATAAAGCTGTAACCTTAAGGTCAAATTAGTTGTTTAAGCTTTTTAAAGCCATAGTAGAGCATTGGTGCTCCTAAAATCATATAAAGGCTCCAATAGCGGCTTTTCCATTCAAGCACAACCCTTCCATGCTCTGAGAAAAAAAATAGAAACATACTTAAGGTAAAAAGCATGCTACCGCAGGAAAGGAGCGTTAAAGCGATTAAATGCCCCTTTTCCTCTTCTTCGGTTGATTCACTTTCTTTCACTTTGTACATTTTTTCATCTTTTTCTGGATAAAATACACTTTCGTGAATATTTTCTGTTGGAGGTGAATAAGGAGGAGTATAGTCCATATGAGCAGAGCGCCCTCTAAAGGCTCCTTTATCAGGTGTCTTAGTGTTATCAAAAGCAGAGCCACAAAACCGGCAAGTAGGTGAACCTAATGGGACCGACCCTTCACAATAAGGACACAAACGCGTCTTTTCTGTACTTTCCATATCTATTTCCCCGTAATCAATGTATCCGTAATCACAGCCTCAACACCAAACTTAAATAACTCGTCTGCTCGAGCTTTATCGTTTACAGTATACACATGAACAGCTAAATCCTGTGCTTTTATTTTCTCTATATCTGAATGCTTTACATATCGTCCATCTAAATTTAACCCAACACCAAGTCTAGCGGCTTCTTTCAACCGGCCGTTAGAAAGTTTTCTCATACTCCAGTGAACAGGATAAGAGGGTTTTTTTTCTGCAATTACATCAATAAAAGTTTTATTAAATGAATAGACGATAAAATGTTCTGAATCATATCTTGAAATCAAGTTATCCACTTTAGTTGCAAGATGAACATCCCTTCCCTTTAGCTCGATACAAATTTTTAGGTCATGCTCTACCGCATAATCCATTAGTTCGGGCAAAAGCGGGATCCTTTCATTTCCATTTCCTCCTCTAACCACCACTTTTTTTATTTCTTCAGAGGTCATTTTAGCCACAGTTCCCTTTTGACCAGTGGTTCTTTTCAAATGTTTATCGTGAATCACAGCAATACTTCCATCAGCGAGCAAAAAACAGTCAATTTCAAACCATTTAGCCCCTTTTGCATGCATACGTTTCATCGACTCTAATGTGTTTTCAGGCATAGAATAATCACAGCAGCGATGAGAAATTAACTCTTGTATCATAATTATACCTATGCAGATTCTATTGATATAACAAATTCTAATTAATCTTTCAATGAAGAATAAACAAATTTTAAAAAACCTACTTTATTCAATAATCTAAGTTTTGTATACTGGGGAAAAAGGGTGCATTTTGGAATACGATATAGTTGTTATTGGCGGCGGTCCTGGAGGATATGTTGCAGCTTTAAAGGCTGCCCATCTTGGATTAAAGGTCGCAGTCATTGAAAAAGAGGAATTAGGTGGCACTTGCCTTTTAAGAGGCTGTATCCCAACAAAAACGCTTCTTGCTCATGCCTCTGTATTAAAAACGATTAAACAGGCAAAGGCTTTCGGGATCGATGTAAAGGAGTTTAGTTTTGACTACACCAAGATGGTATCTAAAAAGGATGAGGTAATCAAAGAACTTGTACACGGCATTCATGGTTTGTTAAAAAGCGCAGGTATCGATTACTTTCAGGGGATTGGTAGTTTTGAAGGCGGCGGTGCCATCAAAATAAAGGGTCATGAATCAAAAACAATTCATACAAAACATACCATTATTGCAACAGGCAGCATCCCTGCCACATTACCACACGTACACGTAGATAAAACCCTCATTCACGATTCAACCTCAATTTTAGAAATAACAAAAGTTCCAAAGCACCTTATTATTATTGGTGGGGGGTATATTGGATGTGAATTTGCCTCTTTATTTCATGAACTCGGGGCAAAAATCTCTATCGTAGAAGTATTTGATAAACTTGTACTTGCTCAAGGGACAATGATTGCAGATACTCTCACCTCAAAATTCAAAGCAAAAGGGATCCACCTTTTTCTTGGAAAAAAATTAGAGAAAGTTGACAAACAAAATGGAGAAGTTACCTGTACTTTAGATGATGGGTCAACCCTTACCGGTGATTCCGTTCTTATATCCACAGGAAGAAAACCTTTTACAGATAGACTTCATTTAGATGCAATTGGACTTGGTACAACAGAGCGCGGTTTTATTGAAGTTAATGACTATTTGGAAACAAATGCCCCTAAAGTTTACGCAATTGGTGATGTAACTGGTAAATCGATGCTTGCTCATAGCGCATCCTATCAAGGGATTATTGCCGCAGAAAATATTGCAGGTCACATTAAAGCTGCCGATTATTCCTGTATCCCTGCAGTGATTTTCACCGATCCAGAGATCGCTCAGGTAGGCCTTACTTTAGAGGCAGCAAAAGCAAAAGGAATTGCCGCAAAATCTGCCCTATTTCCTTTTGCAGCCTTAGGTAAAGCAAAGGCTATGCAAAAAGAAGAGGGTTTTGTAGAAATTGTTTACGGAGAGAAGTATCATGAGGTGTTAGGGGGATCAGTTATTGGCTATAGTGCATCCATTCTTATTGCAGAAATCGCCCTTGCTCAGAAAAATGAGTTAACTCTAGAGGCAATAGCATCTACAATTCATGCTCACCCAACTATTGCTGAAGGCTGGTCAGAAGCTGCAGAGCTTGGACTCGGAGAACCTATTCACCTACCAAAAAGTCGCCGATGATAGATAATAATCCACTAAAAATCATTAAAGAGAAAGAGCCACTACCTGCCTGGCTTCATCGAAATTTACCAGGAAAAGCTGAGTATTCTGTAACAGATAATTTAATCAGTGAAAAAAGGCTCTCAACTGTTTGCGAAGAAGCAAAATGCCCAAATAGATTTGAATGTTACAGTAAAAAAACCGCAACGTTCCTCCTTCTTGGAAAAATTTGTACAAGGGCATGCGGATTTTGTGAAATAGGTTTTTCTAAAGCTCCCCCAATACCTGACCCTGAAGAGGGAGATAAAGTTGCCCAGTCAGTAAAAACGCTAGGATTAACTCATACCGTCTTAACACAAGTTGCTCGAGATGATTTAGAAGATGGTGGCGCCTTTGCTATTGTCGAAATCATCAAAAAAATCCGAGCCTTAAATCCAGGTTGCACTATCGAGGTGCTCACCTCAGATTTTGCAGGAAATACAAAAGCTTTAGATCTAATTTTTAGCGCAAAACCTGAGATTTATAACTATAATATTGAAACAGTACACAGATTAACCCCAAAAGTAAGACATAAAGCTACCTATGAGCGTACTCTTGAAACATTAAGGCGAGCAAAAGAGATGCTTCCTGATAGTTTTATTAAATCTGGTATCATGCTGGGCCTTGGAGAGATGGATCATGAAATTGATCAAACGCTGATTGACCTATGCAATACTGGGGTAGATATTGTCACTATGGGTCAGTACCTTCAGCCATCGAAAAAAAAACTTTTGGTAAAGTCCTACATTACCCCTGAAAAATTTAATGAGTGGAAGATTCGTGGTGAGGCAATTGGTATCCCATTTGTTTATGCAGGACCCTATATTCGATCCAGTTATAACGCCTCTGAGATCTTTTCCACCCTCCGTAAGCTAAAGAAATTTACCTACACACAAAAATAAAGGTAGTGTACAATTATTTCATGAATCAGCCTTTACTAGACACCATAGATTTAGAAATACTTATGCACAAAGATGCCCATTTTGGCGGCAGCTTTGAAGTGATGCTCGACTATTACAGTGAAGATGGCCTCGGTGTTCAAGAAGAATTTGACATAGAAAGAATACAAGAGCTTGCAGCTTTTGACAAAGAAGGCTATCTTTCTGAAGAAATTCTTCCCGAACTTGCAAAAAATGATGTGATTTTTTCAAAAGATTTATACACAAAGCTAAAAGGTTGCTATGAACAAGACGATGAGCTTTTAAAAAGACTTTCTGATCTTATCCTTACAGAGTCGTATGACCCCATCGAAGAAATTGAAGCGCTTTCTAATTTTCATCATCGTGCAGTAAAACCCCTGTTAGAGATCTTAGTTCAGGATCATTTTTACAGCCCTTTAAATCCAGGTTATGGGAAAGCGCCAATCAACGCTGCCTTAACGCTTAAAAAAATTGGTGATACCGAAGCTATCCCCTATTTATTTAATGCCTTAGGCAAAAGCTTTACTGCCGATGAGGTGCTGATCGATACACTCATTTCTTTTGGACCTGCAGGGGAAGAATTTTTACAAAACCGTTTAAAAGGGGCCCCTTACACTAAAGATAACTACCTTGCAGCTATGGCTTTATCCTCATTTGCCGTCAATGATGAAACAGCAAAACTTGCCTTATCTCTCCTAGAGGAGCCTTCAACCTTGCTCCGCAGCTCTTACACTTCCTATCTAATCTGTATTTGTGAAGGGCTCGAAAATGAAGAGGACAGAAAAAAATTTGCTCAACTTGCAAATACTGTAGGTCTAAAGAAGAACTTAGCGGATGAAATGAAGATCATCCTTTCCTTTTGGAAGAAAAGTACTTGACCTTACAGGCTCCCTTTGATAAGTAAAGAATAGATAAACATTCTTTGGTCTTATGGTAAATCCAATCATTTATGTATTAGCAGGTGGAGAAGGGACAAGACTTGCCCCACTAACGATGCACCGCTGTAAACCTGCAGTTCCTTTTGCAGGACGCTATCGCCTTATTGACTTTGCCCTTTCAAATGCCTTAAAAGCTAAATCTTCAAAGATATACACACTGACGCAGTATCTGAGCCATTCTTTAAATTCCCATATTAGGGAAACGTATCATAATAAAATTGAAATTCTTACAGCAAATCACGCTCACTATGATGGTACTGCTGATTCTATAAGAAAAAATCTGACTACACTTGAAACATCTAATACCGAGCATGTGATTATTCTATCTGGCGATCAACTCTACTCTATGGATTTAGATGAAATGGTAGAAAGTGCAAAAACCTCTAACTCTGATCTACTTATTGCAACCCTTCCTATTAATGAAGAAGAAGCTGGTCGAATGGGTGTAATGAAAATAGGCCAAAATAAAGAAATTATTGATTTTATTGAAAAGCCTGGGGATGAAGAATCTTTAAAAAAATTTGCTTTAAAACCTCACACTACGAATAAAATACATGCGTTAGATGAGAGAATTTTTCTTGGTTCAATGGGCATTTATATTTTTAAAAGAAACGTTTTAATCAATCTACTAAAAGAAAATTCAGGGGTAGATTTTGGTAAAGATATTATCCCCTATCATCTAAAACATGGGAAAGCCTCTGCTTATGTTTTTGATGGCTACTGGGAAGATATTGGAACTATTAGCTCTTATTACAAAGCAAGCATCAAACTTCTTGACCATAGCTTATCTCTTGATCTTTTTGGAAAAGAGTGCTTTCTTCACCCAAATGTCTCAAATATACCCTCTGCGTTTATTTCAAACTGTAGTATTGAAAGATCTAGGATCTCTGATGGCTGTAGTATCCACGCACAAGAGCTCTCTTACTCTCTTCTTGGGCTTAAAACATCTATTGGTGCAGGCTCCATCTTAAGAGGGGTAATCACTTTAGGAAATATTTCAGAAAACACCTCAACAACTATTGGTAAAAATTGCTTTTTAGAAAAAGTGATCATCGATGAAGATGCAGTAATTGAAGATGGAGTGGAACTTACCCTTAATGGCCTTTCTCTTCCAGATGCAGATATGGGACCTATTACAATCAAAAATGGGATCATCATCGTAAAACAGGGCGCTTTTGTACCTAAAAACTTTCATATTCTAGAAAATAGGGAGTACCGCTCAGCCTAACTATTGAAAGTAAAAGTTATGATAGGGTAAACTTACATTATGAACGTATGGACTATTTCAGATCTTCACCTCTCTTTTGGAACACCTGATAAAAAAATGGATGTGTTTGGAGAAAAGTGGAACAATCATCCAGATAAGATAAAAGCGCACTGGGAACATTTAATCAGCCCTGATGACCTAGTATTAATCGCAGGGGATATCTCCTGGGGGCTTAAGCTAGAAAATGCTATCCCTGATTTAGAGTGGATCGATGCCTTACCTGGAAAAAAGGTGCTAAGTAGAGGAAATCATGATCTTTGGTGGAAATCTGCATCAAGCGTAAGAAAAGCTCTTCCCCCCTCCATTAGCATTATCCATAATGATGCCTACAACTATGGAGATATATCTATCGGAGGAACAAGACTTTGGGATCATCCTGATTTAAACTACTATAAGTTTATTGATATGAAAGAAATTTCTGGGGTCAATATCAAAAAGAAGGAATATACAAATGTAGCGGTAGCTCATGACCAAAAAATTTTCAAAAATGAACTAGACAGACTTTGTATGAGCCTTGATGCGATGAATCGTAACGCTAAATATAAAATTCTTATGATCCACTACCCGCCGATCCCTCCAGATCGCTCTGATAATGAGTTTTCAAGACTTATTAAAGATACAGGGATCACCCATTGTATTTATGGCCATTTGCATAACCTATACCCAGATGCGCCTGTAAATTTTACTAAAGATGGCACTAAGTATATATGCACAGCCTGTGATTACATCAATTTTTGCCCGATACGCTTACTGCACGATCTTACCTAGTGAGCGAAAAAAGGCCAAAAGCGATAATTGAAATAAGTAGCCATAAAGAATAAATTCGTGGATTTTTCAGTCTGCGACCAATAGCCTTGCACAATTCTATTAAAATCCAGGTCCAAATCACTCCTAATAAAAGACTAAAGCCAATTTGCGTGAGTAGATCTAACAGAGGGGGAAAAGACAGTCTATTTTTATAGAAAATTACAATAGAGCAATAAAATACAATGAATAATCCGATAATCTTCAATTTCCTTATTTTCGTAAGGGAAAAGTGTAAAACTCTTGCAAACTCTAAGATTGCATACATTGTACCCAATGCAAAAAAAGGAGTTAGCAAAATGTTTTTATAAAAAATAAGGGTTGATTCAGTCATAAATTAAACTCTTGATTCCTTTAAAATTTTACATAAATATCTATAAATCAACAAGTGTATTTTTTTCCCAATACACATCACAATAGGAAAGCCCCTCTTCACTGATAAACCCTTATTTTAAGTTATTAAACCACCCGCTCGCTTTGCTCGCTAAAGAACACAGAGCCCACAGAGAAAGACAGTAACCATCCTTGTATAGTCATTTGAATTTTTGCATTTCTCTGTGACCTTTGTGTTCTTTAGCAAGCTGTGCTTGCGGGTGGTAATATTTGCATTTTTCAACCTCTTTATTGTTGACTAGCTGTAAGGGATTTAAATTTTAAAAATTGTAGAGCTCTTTCTTCTTCTACAAATGGGATAAAAGCATCCAGCAGGAGTGTCATTTTCCCTTCTTCTGGGCTCCCCATTTTTGATTCTATGTAGGTAGATATTACATTTTCTAAATCATGGGCAATATATAAGGATAGGCGCTTAAAAAGTTCTTTGGGTCGATCGCTAAAGGGTGCGTTGCGTTTCAATATCTCAAGAATTGCTAGCAACCCTTCATACAATTTTGTATCCTCTCTTTGATCTTCGTAAATTGCAATGGTTTGATCGAGTTGATCACAGACGATAGAGACGGTTTTTCTCTCCGGTAATAACCTTCTCCAAAGTTCAAATACCAGTAAATAAATTTTTCTTTTACCATCTCCATTTTCATAAAGTAGCTTATCGGCAAGAGCCTCAGGTGTATCAATCTCCTCACAAAAAGAAACAAAGGAGTCGCTGGTAAAATATACCCCTAATTTTCCCAGAGAAAAAAATATTTCTGCAAGAGGCATTTGTCTGTAATCACAAGATTCCCATTCCCCCTCTCTATATTTTCCATCCCTTAATTTATTAAGGATTAGGATGTTGTAGTAAGCTCTACCAGAAAAAAGCATTGTACTCTTATTTTAATTTTTAACATACTCAGGTTTATAATATTTATCCATTTTCTTCAATCCTAATTTCACATATGATTATAAGTGGCTAATTTTTTATTTATAAAAAGTGAAAGTTAATAGTAATATTTTAAATAACCTATGATAAAAAAACGTACATTCCATTTCTTCATTGTAGAAGTATTAATTGCCTTTCTACTTATATCAATGACAATAATTCCTTTTTCCTCTTATCCATACAAAACTTTTACTAAGCAAATAAAGCACCTTGAGTCCCTTTCCATAGAACCCTATTTTATCCCTACGTTTTTAGAAGTGGTGCAGACTCTTGATAATGAGGAGGTCAACCTTGCGCCCATAGAAATTCCTTTTGGCCCTAATGAAACGTTAACTTTAGTTCGAACTGCCAAAATTAGTAAAAAATACGACCCTTCAAAATCCCCATCGGCTTTGTTCACCATAGATATAACATTCAAAACTCCACATCTTTATAAAGAAAGACAGGTGAAGTTTTTCATAAAAAACCCTGAGGTTGCATGAAATATAAACCCCATCTCTACTATAACCCAATCACAGGAAAGTCAAAAGTTATCTACATGGATATACAATCTTTAAGGCAGACAGACGCCTCACTTGAACCTCTTTCCAAAGTTTCAGAAACACCCTTTTCTCCACTAAAAATGTTAATGGTAAAGAAAAAATCCCATTTTTCTTTAATTGAAATTATTATTGCAGCTTCCCTATTTTCTATCCTATTATTTTCCACCACCTCCCTATTTTTTAGGTATCAAAAATGCACCGCAAAAATTGCCTCCATTTCCCCTGAGATCTTTAGTAACGCTTTGTTTTTTGAAAAAATGACAGAAATGACCATGACTCTTGACAGAGAATCTATCAACACTCAAAATGCCGGTTACACCGAATTTCTTGAATTTACCTTTGATAATGGCTTTAAAGATCAATCCGATCTTTCTGGGGAATGTAAGTGCAAGCTCTATCGAACCTTTGACAAAGAACTTATTTATACCATCACTAGTTCTAATGGAGCAGAGTTAACAAGGCCACTTTTGTCAAACATCGTTTCATTTACCCCTAAAATAGATGATATAGCCCTTTCTATCAATATTGAAACAATCGATGGAAATGTCTATAATTATACATTCCTTATTCCAGAAAATATAAATGGGGAAAAATCATGAATTTTCTCTTTTTAACTACGATGATGATCCTTATATTCTCACTAGTAGCCTCCACCATGTCTGTTTCTTTGAAAACTACAGCGCTTGTTGCCCTTAATCAAGATAAACACATAGAATCTTGCTACAGCTTTATCAATGCAGAAGCATCGAGTAAATACAGCCATACTCTTAAATCATCAAAGCAGTCAGATGAGGTTCGAAAAGAAAAGCGAAAGGGTAAAAAATTCAAAGGAAGATCATTTTCCCATAGTGAAAATGGTAAACTCAACCTCTACCCACTTCTTTCAAAGACCGATGGGGATGGGGTGAAAGAACTGACAACAAATACATTAAAAAACTTATTAAAGATACTGTATAAAGATCACTTTCTATTTCAGCAAAAAGTAAAAAATAATTCAGGTTTTTTGGATTCTTTTTTAAAAGAGCTCTCCGCCGGACTACAAACTACAAAATCTTTAGCAAAAATCCCCTTTTCCTCGGTACATGACAGAGAATTTTTCCTCATGCTTTGCAAAGGAGAAAGTGTCTCTTCTGAAAAGCCCCTCAGTCTCTTAGATTATATCACTTTACAAGATACAAATAACACTCCTACTATTTGCTTTCCCTCCCTTTCTTTAGAGATGATGGAAGCTTTATTTGGTAAAGAGATCACCAAAAAGCTCCTTGCAGAGGAGGAAAAGCATTACTTTGAAGGCAGAGCGATAGCACGTCTTACTAAAGATGAGGTGGAAAAATACTTAAGCGATAGTCAATTTAGCACGCACAAAAAGGCCCTACGCTATAACACCATTTCGTTTAAAAAAATTCAAACCCATACCAAGGGATCCAAAGGACAGTTTATTACTTTAGGGCCGCCGGTGAAGGTGAAGGAGCAATAGGTAAGTATAAATGCATGGTGGTTGAAATCCCAGGCTCTGAGGTGGCAAAGATCCTTCCGCCATGTTTTTCTACAATCAGTTTTACGATAGAAAGACCAAGGCCTGCTCCCCCTAACTTTCGGCAGTGTGCTTTATCCACCGTATAAAAACGGTCAAAAACTTTTTCAAGATCTTTAGTAGGGATCCCTTTGCCTCTATCGCTAATCTGAATATAGATTTGATCAAACGAGGTATCCACCTTTACAATAATCACCTTATCCTCACGGCAATATTTCACTGAATTTTTAAATAGGTTGGTAAGGACAAGTTCAATAAGATCAGAATCAATCCATGCAAGTGCTTCTTCATCTTTCCGAAGGTGCTCGATTCTAAATTCAGGATAAATGGAAATTACTTGATAACTCACATCTTCAATTAAACGTTGAACATCTACTGCCGCCTGTGCTTCAATTTCACAATTTTCTAAATCTGTTAATCTAAGTAAATGTTTTACAAGATGCTCCATTCTCTCACAGCTTGATTGGATCTTTTTTAAGATTTCCCCTTGCATTTTCTCATTAATCCCATCCCCTTCAATGAGCATTTCAGTAAACCCCTTAATGATCGTAATGGGGGTACGCAGCTCATGGGAAGCATTTCCAACAAATTCTTTGCCCATATTAAGCATTTTCTCGTGATTTGAGTCATCTTTAATTACAATCACCTTTAAATCAGAGCCGCCCACGTCAAGGATTTTAATAATCATTGTTTGCTTGTCATCTTCGATCGAGTCCTCATTCACATTTTTATCGATCATCTGCTCAATTTTCTTTGATATTGCATTTTCAGGAAGTTGGTAAAGGTGCAACTTTTTTGTTTCACTGCCAATTCTTAAAAAGGCGCAAGCTTTATTAGTAAGAATTTCGAGCGAAAAATTTGGATAGAGAAGGAGCACTCCCTCATCAAGATGCGGGGCTATACTTTCTAGTATTTTCTTATTTTTATAAAACATAATCTTTTAATCAAACACTATAACAAAATAAGATCATTTAATGCAAAATGAGTGTTTTAGATTTCTCCCCTTTAATCTCTTCAACAAAAACAGGAACTGCATATCCAGGTAAACAGTTACGCAATTGTTTAATTAATAAGGCACCCTTTTCAGAAGGAACATCAAAATGCATCGCCCCCTTTACTTTGTCAAACCTATGTAAATAGTAAGGGATGACCCCATGGGTAGCAAGGGTCCAGAATAAATCGTATAGAGCCTCTTTTGTATCATTTACCCCTTTTAAAAGTACCGATTGAGAAAGAACTGGGATCCCCAAAGATTTTATTTTAGAAAGTGCATCAAAAATATCTTTATCAAGCTCGACGGCACAATTAACATGGAGAACAAAAACGATTTGCTTGGATGAATTTTTGAGCATCTCTAAAAATTGAAACGTTACTCTTTCTGGGATTCCTATTAAAAACCTAGTATGGAAACGAACTATTTTAATATGGTCAATATCTTCCAATTTTAAAAAAATTTCCTGCAATGCCTTATCAGATAGGGATAAAGGGTCTCCACCACTTAAAATAACTTCTTTAATAGAAGGATCTTTTGCAATATACGCAACCGCCTCTTCCAATTCACTTTGATAGGTAAAATTTTGTCTAAAGCAGTAGCGGCAATGCATAGCGCAAGCCCCTGTTGCAAGAAGTAGCGCTCTTCCCTCATATTTATGTAAAATAGCCTTCCCTTTTTGACTTAACACATCACCTACAGGATCTGTTTCCCCACATTCTCTATCTAACTCCCTATCCAAAGGTAAAAATTGCAGGGCTAAAGGATTTTCTATACAATTTTTTGGCATTTTTTCAGCAATTCTGAAAGGGACATGTAAAGGAAATTCTTTTCTCTGAACTAATCTTTTCCTCTGTGTTTCATCCAAACACAAAAAATCTGCGATTTCCGCTGTGCTATTAAATCCTTTTTTTTGAATAAGACGCCATTTTTCCATGCAAGTATGATAGCATACAAGGAAATAGAAGCCGAGTTAAATAACTCACCTTGCGCATGAAGGT
>CAMCSI010000023.1 GCA_945877885.1 Chlamydia trachomatis | reverse complement strand
GAATTTTTTTCCCGCTAGAATAACTTTTTTAGAAGCGCCCTTGGGAATCTCCATTCCATAATCATGGGATAATTTATCCATTCCTTTTACAAAAGCATCTCTTGCTAAAATAGAGGCAGCAGCAACTGCAATATCCTCTTCACCCTTAGTTCTTTCTGTAAGATTGATATCTTTATTGCCAGATCTTTGTAGAAGATTTGTCATAAATGGGGGCTTAACAAATTGATCCAGTAATACCTCTTTACAGCCGATCCGCTCAGAGAGGTTAGTCATTGCTTTTACATGACCCCAACCAAGAAGATAGTTAAGATTTTGAAACTTTTCATAAAGCTCATTATATTTTTTAGGGAAGATGGACAGTATTTCATATTCGCATTGTTTTTTTAACTTATCGGCAATTTGAGAGATTTTAGGATCGGTAAGAGTTTTTGAATCTGCCACTCCAAGACTTAAAAGAAGATCTGTTTGAGCAGGATTGTAGTAGAAACTACAGATACAAAGCGGTCCAAAGAAATCACCTTTTCCAGCCTCATCGCAACCAATTCGTGCCTTTTGATCAATAGTAGTTTTTGGGTGTGAATAGGACACATCTTTCAAGATTTCAGGTTCAAGGTAAAAAATAATAAAGTCATCTTTATCTTTTCCTTGTACGGTAAATTTTCCTGATAGATAAAAAGTGCAGGAAACTGCTAAGCGGGTGGCTGAAAAAATAGTATAAGGGGGAAAGGTGAGGGTAAAGCCCTTTTCCACTAGGTCTTTTTTCATTTTTTCCGCAAGGGCAGGATTTAATTTAGTGACATAACAATTACTCATGAATAATATCATACCTGTGATTGAAGTAATTGTCTATATCAGTTACTCTAATTTTCTTACCCAACAATTGAGGAAAAAGATGGTTTTAGAGATGATGACCCTTGGAGATGTTTACAAGGCAAAAAGATGTGAGCTGAACTTATCGGTTAAAGAGGTGGAAAGTGCAACTTCCATAAGAGCCACCTATATAGAGGCGATAGAAACAGGTATTGGATTAGAAACCCTATCTTTTGTATACATACAAGGATTTATGAGACAATATGCTACCTTTTTAGGGCTAGATCTTGCCTCTCTTGAAAGAGAATACAAAGAGGCATTTAAACCTTCACAAGCCGAACCCTTTCCTAAAGAGTTTAATTATGGGATAGGAAGCATAGAGATGAGGGCAGGAACTTTGCAAGGCTCATTTTGGAGGTCAAATAATATCATTTGGGGCGCCTCATTCATAGCGATATTTGCAGTAGCATTTATGTTGATAAAGCTCCTTGGTATTTTTTGAAAAAATCTATTGGATTTTTGAATGTGTTTCATTATACAATGTTCTTTTACATAAAGGGGTGACTATGGATGGACAAGAAATTGGTGATTTTGAGATTAAACGAGTCATTGGTGAAGGGTCTTTAGGGCCAGTTTATTTAGCGGAACATAAATTCATTAAAAAGCAGTTTGTTCTAAAGTTTCTTCCTGAAGCCTTACAAGATGATCTTGAATTTAAGGGGGCCTTTACTGAGGGCATTTCTAAGGTGGCAAGTTTAGATCATGAAAATATTGTAGCGGTTCATAATGTATCATCCTACAAAGATAAGCTGTTTATTATCTCAGATTACGTCCCTTATAAGTTTGGAACTTCCATGAACTTAGCTCAGTATCTTTCCACATGCACGAAAAGACTTGATGAAACTCAAATTTTACAAATTTTGAAGGAAACTGCTTTTGCCTTAGATTATATTCATGGGAAGTCTTTGAAGGACCCAATGGTTCATGGTGGGTTAAAGCTTTCTAACATTTTACTTTCAGAGAATAAAGATGAATCTTTGAAGGTGAAATTAACAGATGTTGGGATTGTTCCAATGCTTGGTTCAAGTTATGTAATGCATCATATGATGGAGACGTTACTATCCCTCTCATCTGATAAAATGCAATACCCTCAACAAAAGCGTCATTTTTTACAAACTCTTTCCTTCATGGCACCAGAGCAAAGGTTTTCTGAAGATCGAAAGGCGAGCTTTAAATCTGACATTTATTCGTTTGGCGTTTTAGTCTATTTCTTATTAATGGGCTATTTACCAGAAGGCCATTTTATCATGCCAGGTACTATGTATAAAAATAGTGGTGTGGATTGGGATATGATCATTAAAGCGACCCTAGCGCAGCTTCCAGGGAATCGGCCAGAGAATTTAACTGCTTTAATTAAAAGCGCAAGTTCAATGACAAAACTTGAAGAGGTTAAAGTTCCGGTTATAAAGTCTGCTTATTCTTATGAAGCTGTAGAGCAAGAGGAGGTGAAGGAGATTTCTTCTTTTGCAGCAGCAGAGACGGTAGAGGAGGCAAAGCAGATGGCTTATGTAAGGGCAAAACCAGTACAAAAAGAGTATATTTCAGAATCTTCCAAAACCTATGAGACAAAAAGCACTATTTCAGATCTTGAAAGAAATTTGATTGGCGGTTTTTCCCGCCCTTTAAATGTAAGTACAATGAAAATGAAACCAAAAGCGTCTGAGGATGTTGAAGGGGCTCAGCCTTTGGCTACGTTAGAAGAATTTGACCCAACATTAATCTTTAAGAAAGATAAAATGGTGAGAGCTTATAAACCTGAAAAAATTTCTAGAGATGACATTAGCCCTTTACAAACAAAAAGCGTTGATATTGCCGCAGGAACTTATGAAAGAGGAAGTGAAACAGGGGCAAGAGATGAAAAGCCGAGACACAAAATTCATTTAAAAGCTTTTTCTATAGACATTCACCCGGTGACCAATGAGCAATTTCGAAGATTTTTATTAGTGATGGAGGGAGAAAAGGATGAATTTAACCATGACACAATTCTTTTAAAAGAATCAAGAATAAAAAGGCAGGCAGGGGATGTGACTATTGAAACAGGGTATGCAAAACATCCTGTAGTTGGTGTAAGTTATTATGGAGCTAAGGCCTACGCTAAATGGGCTGGCAAGCGTTTACCCACAGAGGCTGAGTGGGAAGTTGCTGCCTCAATGGGTAATATTAAAAATATTTTCCCATTCGGAGAAGAAATTGAACGTTCTGAGGCAAATTTTTTTAGCTCAGACACAACTCCTGTGATGAGTTATCCGCCATCTAAAAATGGTTTATATGATATGGTGGGTAATGTTTATGAGTGGTGCGAAGATTGGTACGACTATAGCTTTTATGAAACATCGGCTTTAGAGCCAGATAATCCAGAAGGTCCAAAGCAAGGAGTCTACCGTGTTTTACGCGGTGGATGTTGGAAATCCCTTGTTGATGACATGAGATGTTCTCATCGCTTTAGAAATAATCCAGGAACGATGAATAAGACCTATGGTTTTAGATGTGTTCAATCAAAAGAGTTATAGCAGACATCTTTTAAACATGAGGCCTATAAATACCCTCTTGGTTAAAAAATTAATATAATCCATCTGTTTGAATTATTTTTTTATTGTAACCTATCCATAGATGTGTTACTCAGCAGATATGAAAGAAAAAATTTCTCAGATTGATCGCGGCACAATGAAGAGGGTGCTTGGTGTTTTTGATATCTTTGCCATTGGTTATGGCGATATGGGATCATCAATTTACTATGCGTTAGGGATTACAGCATTTTTTGCTTTAGGGGCAACACCGCTTGCTTTGCTTATTGCAGGGGGGGTATTTATTTGTACCGCCTTAACCTATGCAGAAATGACATCGATATTTTTAGATGCAGGGGGATCGGCCTCTTATACTCGTAAAACCTTTAATGATTTTATCTCCTTTATTGCCGGCTGGAGTCTATTACTTGATTTTATAGTGACCATTGCTATCTCAAGCTTTGCTATTGCTCCCTATTTATCCTATTTTATCCCCAAACTGATGGAACCTGAATATAAAGTGGGACTTAGTTGTTTTATCATCTTAGTTCTTTTGCTTCTAAACATAAGGGGTATAAAAGGCTCTACTAGAATATCTATTGTTTTAACAACTATCACTATTGTAACTCAATTTATAATCATTGTGTATGCAATATTTACGGTGGTAAATTTTCCAAACTTTTTTCATCATTTAAAAATTGGCATCCCAAATAGTCTTTGGTCACCTACATGGGAGCATTTTTTACATGGTGTGGCGATGGCTATGGTTGCCTATACTGGTATTGAGTCTATGGCTCAACTTTCCTCTGAGGCAAAAGACCCTGCAAAAACCATACCAAAAGCGATCATACTTGCCATGGTGGTATTAATCATTTCCTACATTGGAATTTCTTTAGTAGCCCTTTCTGTTTTAACACCTCAACTGCTTAGTACAAAATATCTGGATGATCCAATTTCTGGAATTGTTGAGCAATTACCAGGGTTTGGGGCATGGCTTGCACCATGGGTGGGGATTTTAGCTGCAGTGATTTTACTTGTCGCTGCAAATGCAGGACTTATTGGCTCATCTAGACTTGCATTTAACATGGGGGAGTATTTTCAACTTCCTCGAGTGTTTTATAGACTCCATAAATCGAGACAAACCCCATATATGTCCTTATGCTTTTTTGCAGTTTGTTCGATGCTTATTTTGATTGCAAGCTTTGGTCAGCTCTCCTTTTTAGCTGATTTGTATAACTTTGGAGCGATGCTTGCCTTTTTTTCTGCTCATACATCGTTAATTGCTCATAGGATTCAGTACCCAGATAAACATCGCCCTTTTAGAATCTGGGGAAATATTGGCTGGAAAAAGATAAAAATTCCAGTGACAGCAATCATTGGAGCTATCTCAACCCTTTCTGTTTGGATTTTAGTGGTGATTTCAAAGCCCTATGGAAGGATTCTTGGATTTTCATGGGTGGGGCTTGGTTTGATTATGTATTTCTACTACAGAAGGGGACAAAAAATTTCAGCTTTTGGTAATCTTGAGGTTGAAAAAATACGCATTTCACAACTTTCAGAAGTAAAAGTAAAAACTATCCTTATCCCTACTAGAGGACATATGGGTATAGAAACGATACAAATTGGCTGTATGATCGCAAAAATGTTTAATGCAAAAATCATAGTTGTTCATGTCATTGAAGTGCCTGTGACCATCCCTTTAACTTCGATCTTAAATAAGGCTGATAAATACTCTTCAGAAATTTTGAAAAAGGCCGCTGCCATTGCTCTTGATGCAGGGGTGGAGATGGAACTAAAATCCCTTCATGCAAGATCACCTCTTAGTGCTATCAAAGAGGTAGCAGAAAGTAACACCATAGATTTAATCATCCTTGGAGCCTTGGTGAGTAAGAATATTGGACCACTTGCACAAAATGTGATGAAACGGTTTGTAAACTGCCGTGTATGGATTTTAGGAACCTCAGAGGTTTCTATACAAAGCATTGCTAAAGTTTAACTTTATCTTTAACAACCTTTAGGTTGCATAAAAGGTTATGATCCGTACTTACTTTTTGCTCTAGAGGATAAAAAGCAGAGCAAATTCCTTTTTTTTCTGTACATCTATCATAATAGGGACATCTTTTTTCTTTTTCCTCAGTATTGATTGGAGATCTTTTAAATGCAGCAGTTACGGAGCTTTGAAGTTCTTTGACAAATTGAGGCATAGATTTTGGGCTGCAGGCATTTATATAATCAACACTTACTTCTTCTAATCTTTCTGAAACAAAAGGTAGAGGATCTTTGCCAAAAACTGGGATGGCTCGAAGGAGGGTTTTTGTAAATGGGTGAAGAGGGTTGTTAAATATAGATTCACAAAGTCCCTCTTCCACAATCTTGCCTCTATACATCACAAGACAACGATCGCTTACATTTTTTACCAAGGCTAGGTCATGAGAGATAAAAAGTAATGACAATTTAAATTCATCACGCAGATCTTTTAGTAAATTGATGATAGATGCTTGTACAGAGACATCAAGGGCATGGGTAGGTTCATCACAAACAAGTACTTTTGGTTTTGATACTAAAGCCCTTGCAATGCTTACACGTTGTCTTTCCCCACCACTTAACTCATGAGGATAGCGCTTTTTGTAAGATTTAGGAAGTTTTACACATTCCATTATTTCTTCCACACGCTCATTTCGGGAGATCTTATTACCAATGTCATAAACAAGCAGTGGTTCTTTGATAATTTCTTCTATGGTCATTCTTGGGTTTAAGGAGCTGTAGGGATCTTGAAAGATCATTTGAATATCTTTTTTTGTTTCAAGAGATACTTTTCTACGCTCTTTATTGATCAAAGCCCCTTTATATAGTATTTTTCCCTCTGTGATTTTTGCAATGCCTAATAGTGCTTTGGCAATAGAGGATTTCCCACACCCACTTTCACCCACTAAAGCAAGGGTTTCCCCTTCATAAATATCAAAAGAGACGTTATCCACTGCAAAAAACTCTGTTTTTTGCTTCTTATAGCTAATACTTAATTCTTTTACTTCTAAGAGGGGGAAATTTGACATACGATCTCCTTATCTGTTTCTACTTCTTTTAAAGGAAAATGACAAAGGACAGATCTTTGCTTCTCCTCACTTATTAAAGGGGAAAAGCTCTTGCATATTTCCTGCGCGTAGCAACATTTATTATAAAAAATACATCCAGTTTTTGTCGTCTCACGCAATACATGCATCACCTCAAGTCTTGAATTTTTATCCATAGATAACCTTGGAATGGATCCTATTAAAGCTTTGGTGTAGGGATGTAAAGGTTCCTTGCATACATCTTTAGAATTTCCAGATTCTACAATCGACCCTTGATACATCACAATCACACGACTTGCAAAGGTAGAGATAATACTTAAGTCATGAGTAATGAAGATGATACTCATAGCTAGTGTTGCCTGTAACCTTTTTAATAAATTTAGGATTTCGTGTTGAATGGTCACATCTAGTGCTGTAGTGATTTCATCGGCAATAAAAACCCGGGGATTTGGAGCAAGGGCAATTGCAATCATCACTCTTTGACGCATTCCCCCAGAAAGCTCATGAGGATATTGTCTGTAGATCATTTCTGCATTAGAAAGTTCGACAAGTTTTAATAGATCTAAGGTCTTAGTATAAATGTCTGCGTGACTGAAATGAGGAAAATGATGCGCAAGTGTCTCATCTATCTGACTTCCAATGGTGGCTGTAGGATTTAAATAAGTCATCGGATCTTGAAAAACAATAGCAATTTCTCTTCCTCTAATTTTCCTTATCTGCTCTTCTGAAAGTTTTAATAAATTGGTTTCCCCATAAAGGATTTCACCCTCCTCATGAGCAAAGCCCCCTGAGGTGTTTAGCTGTAAAATAGCTTTTGCAGTAACTGACTTTCCACTTCCTGACTCTCCAATAATTCCAATGAATTCATTTGGATAAAGGGAAAAATTTACATCTTTGACTGCAGGATTAAGTGTGTCTTTATCAAACGAATATGAAAAATTTTTCACTTGAATGAGAGGTTTACTCTGTCCTTTATATCTATTAATCATTGACGAAGCCTTGGGTCAAAAGCATCCCTTAAACCATTGCCTAAAAGATTAAAGGCAAGCATAGTGATGCAGATAAATATTGCGGGCATAAAAAGACGCCACGGATAGTAGGCTAAAGATCCAAGACCATCACTTGCCATCATTCCCCAGCTGGCAACAGGTGCTCTTACCCCAAGGCCTAAAAAGCTTAAAAAGGACTCGGTAAAAATAGCGGAAGGGATGGTGAGGGTGACTGTTGTGATAATGGTTCCAAAGCAATTAGGGATAATATGCTGAAATAATATTCGCTTAGTGGAGGCTCCTAAAGATAAGGCCGCTAGCACAAAATCTTGTTCTTTTAATCGTAGAGTCTCTGCCCGAGTGATCCTTGCCATATTGATCCATCCGGTAAGCGTCATGGCAATGATAATTGTACCAATTCCTTGACCCATCACAACGGTTAACAGGATGACAAGAAGTAAATAGGGGAGAGAATAGAAAATATCTGCCACCCTCATCATCAACTCTTCAGTTTTGCCTCCACAAAGGCCCGCAAATGATCCATAAGCGACCCCAATGAACATATCGATTAAGGCTGCAGTAATTCCAACAAAAAGAGAAATACGCGCGCCCCACCAAATTCTTGCATAGATGGATCTACCAAGATCATCTGTGCCAAAAAGATGACTCATGCTCGGAGGGGAGTTTTTTAGATGTAGGTGTGTCTCATAGTAGGTGTTTGCGGTAAAATAAGGTAAAAAAATAGAGCATAGGATTAAAAAACAGAGGATATATAATCCTGCCATTGCCAGCGGATTTCTCTTTAGTCGTTTCCAACTATCGGTGAGATAGCTTTCTTGAACTGTTTGATTACGATAATTCATAATTTTGGAACCTATCTTTAATACGTGGGTCTAAGAAAAAGTAAATAATATCGGTGATGGTGATGGAAATTAGCAGGATGAAACTATAAAAAATTGTAAGACCCATAATGATTGTGTAATCTCTATTGCTGATACTAGAGACCATCCATCCCCCAAGGCCAGGAATACCAAAGATTTTCTCCACAATAAAGCTTCCTGTGATAATTGAGGCAAACAGGGTCCCTAAATAGGAGAGAACAGGAAGAAAACTATTTTTGAGCACATGATTTTTCCAAATTTGGTACTTAGAAAGCCCTTTTGCCCTTGCCGTTAAAATATATTCTTTTTGAAGCACCTCTACCATCGACGCTCTAGTCATTCGAGCAATAAAAGCTGTAGGAAAGGCAGATAAGGCCAAAGCTGGTAAAATGATATGATAGATAGATCCCCATCTTGCAATGGGTAAAATACCCATTTTTATGGCAAAAATGTACTGCAAAAAGGTAGCTGTGATAAAACTTGGTACCGACATTCCGCCAACAGCTAGGATCATGGCCAAATGATCTAAAAACTTGCCCTTATAAAAAGCGGCAATAGATCCCCAAAATACCCCCCAAAATAATGCAAGAAAGAAGGCTACAAAACCAAGGGTGGCTGAAATGGGAAATCCCTCTTTTATAATTTGATTGGTAGTTCTTCCCTCATATTTAAAGGAAGGGCCTAGATCAAGGGTTAAAAACCCTTTGATGTATTTGAAATATTGAATGTGAAGGGGTTTATCCAAACCATAATGTTCATATAAGCTTTGCATAATCTCTTCAGGTATTGCTTGCTCTTGAGTAAATGGATCACCAGGAATCGATTTCATCAAAAAAAAGGTAAGAGTTACCACAGTAAATAGGGTAATGGCAAAAAATAAAAGTTTTTTTAAAATGTACTTGTAAACCAAATTCTAAAGCTCTAAGAGTTTTTATTTTCAGCAGTATAAAGAGTGTTTAAATATCTGTCAAAACAACTGTGAGGGTTTACAAGTTTCTTTTGCAGGTACAAGATCTGTTTTTCAGTATTTTCCTGCATAATTTGAGGAAGGAGCTCACAGTCTATACAAAATAAATTTTGCATCGATGGGGTGTGAAGCTTTTTCATCGTATCTTCTGTAATCAAAGAGCTACCGCTGATAAAAAAGGTGTGAATAGGAAGTTTATGAATTTGCTCAATACCCTTATCTGAGATGTTGTAGCTTTTTTCAAGATGTAGCACCTCAAGTTTGGTGTTTCTTAAATGAAAGAGCCCTTCATCTGTGATGTGTTCACAATGATCGGCCATTAAAACTTTTAAAGAGGGATTTGCGATAAACTTTAAAGAGGTATCAGAAAGGTTTTTTATCCCTGAAAGGATGATTTCTTCAATGGATTGATGAGAAAGTGCATGAAAAAAACTCTCATTAAGCTTTTCTGCCTTTTTTAAGTGTAGTTTTTGAAGGGGGAGTTGTTTTACAAGTTCAGCAAGAGCCTCTATGGAAAAATTTGCACATGAAAGCGTCAGTTCACTTATTGGGTAATTACAAAGATGAAGAAGGGTGGCATCTGTTAGATTACGACACCCTGCAATAGAAAGAGTTTTAATACCTTTAGGAAGGTGGACTATATCGGTATCGTCAATCATGATATTATTATCTAGTGTGAGAGTGCAAAGGGTGCTTGGAAAGGGTAGATTGAGCGAAATAATAAGAGGAGAGTTTTCTAAATAAAGAGCTTCAAGAGCCTTGTTGCTGGATAAAAATTGAGCAATTTCGTGATTTGGAATGGATATTGAGTTAAAGTTTAAAGATCGAAGATCTTCTTTCTCCGTGCTAATTTTCCGCTCTTTAAAAAGTGGGGCGATGGTTTCATAAAGGGGGTGATACCCTTCAAAGGTTTTATATTCGTCAGAGGTTACCTCCCCTGATACTTTTATAACGGACTCATTTAGTAAATAGGCAATAGGCTTTTGTCTTTCCCTACAAAGAGAACTACCCAAACTGCTATTTTTTCCAGAAAAGCCATATAAATCCATTAGTGTAGGAAGAAGATCTATCTGACCTGAAACAGCTGTAATTTCCTGGGGCTTAAATTCTCCACAGTGAAGAGGTAGAATAAGAAGTGGGACATGGGTAACCTCTTTATCGAGCGATGGGGAAAGAAAAGGTTTCCCATCGTGGCCGTTAGGATAGCCATGATCTCCCAGGATATAAAGATGGATAGGAACTTGTAATTCTCTTAATTGCTCTACAGCAAGAGAAAGAGCAAAATCGGTATATTCCATGGTTTTTTGAAATGGAGAGCTACCAAACTTTGGTGTAAAATCATGTGGGAGAATAAATGGATGGTGATTAGTTACCGATGCTGCGTGTATAAACAATGGACTTTTAGCTTCTTTGACAAGAGTTGCTAAATGCTCATATAAAAATGCATCATGAACCCCCCAGCTTGTTCCATAAGCTTTGCCATTTGCCCGTTTAATATCCTTTTCATCTATAATTTCATCAAAAAGGTGGTTTTTCAAAAACTGACCCTGATTTTCAAACTGATGACTTCCAGCTTTCATAAAAATGTTTTTGTAGCCATTTTCTTTGAAAATATTAGGAAGGCCTCGAAGGGGGAGGGTAAGAACTGTAGAGGAGCTTTCTGTAAAATCAGTCCCAAAACAGGGAGGTAACCCATAAAGGGTCGCAAACATTGCCTTAAATGTTTGTGATGCATTTGCATAAAAGTTTGAAAAATAGATTCCCTCCTTACAAAGGGCGTCAAAATAGGGGGTAATTTTCCCAACCTCGTTACCTTTAAAGGATTCTAAGTAGATGAAAACAACATGTGGACTCTTACCTGGAAGGGAAAAAACCTTCTTTCCAGAAAATCCAGAGGTAAATTTTTCAAGGGGATAGTCACTGCTGTGCTTATAAAAAATTTCATTTTCCGGTTCAGGGATTTTTTGTCCCTTGGTTTTTATTTTCTGCTCAAAAAGAAGGGTGAGGGGTTGGTAGGGATAAGGAATGAGCTTTTTAGGACAAATAAAAAGTAGAGGTAGAAGAAAAACGGTCCAAAAAGATGTAGGAACAAGTAGAAGGGGATAAAATATTGAGGTTAATATAAGAGCGGATAAAGCCCACAAAGGGATTTGCGTTGCAATGGAGTCTTTAAGGGATGAAAAATGCCTAATTAACTTTAATTCTTTTATATTTAGTGGGTAGTTAAAAATGCGAATATGAAAAGTGTTGATCAAGCATAAAACTACTATTGCAGGGTAAAATGGAAATAAAGGGAGGATAGAAAACAAAGGGATTACCGAGAAAGTGGCAGTTAAGGCTAAAAATGTATTTTTAAACGACTGCTTTTTAAGAAGTTGAAGAATAAGGAAGGGGAAGATTAAAAGAGTGGAATTCATAACTTAATTTAATACAAAGAAAAAGGTTAAACTCAAGGGAAACCTTTGATTTTCTAAAAGACTAAATCTATTTAAGGTGTAAAGCGCCGCCGCCACTTAGGCTAATAGCTGTATTTCTTACTTTTACATATATTCCACTATATTCGGCCTTTAAAAAGTGCTTGCTAATACAGTAATAGCTAAATTCTTCTGATGTAAACATCGGGTTTGTAAAAAAACTTTTGTCATTAACTACAAAAGATTTAGCGCCTTTACCCCCAATTGTTTGAAGAGAGAAAATATTTTCCTCTAAAGCATCATCAAATTCAAACATATGGATTAAAGGGAAAGCTGATTTCACTAAATGGCCATATTTACTGATATAAAAAATTATATATAAATCCTCTGTGGTTGGACTAGCTTTAAATTCATCGATTAATTGTTGCTTATCTATTTTCTTTAAAAATGCATTAGAACCTCTCATTCTGTTAAATGAATTCTGACCCACCTCAGAGGATATATGCAGTATTTTTAATAAGTTAGATTCATTGTTAATATATTGAGGAAAAAACGCCGATGGTTTAGTCTTAACAGTCTCTAGATCCTCTTCAAATTTGCAACTACCATCTTTTTTATTTAATGCAAATAATAATGCAAAACGAACATCGCTGGAAAGGTTTCTTAATAAGGTTCCAGGAACCATTCTCTTTGTATTTTCTTGAATGAATAAATGACCTCCCCCTTTTTGATCCATAGTCATGATATGAGATGTGGCAAGGAAGGGCTGAATTATTGTATTATTACTTTTGCATTCTTTAAGCCTTTCCAATAAATACCCATTAATAAAGTTACTTGCCCAGGGTGCGGTATTATCTGGATCTTTTTTTATACCTAGTGTCTAATCTCGAAAGTTCATAATCGTATTTCTGAGTTGGGCACCACGCACCTCTCTTTTACGCCAAACAAATGGCTTCGCCTTTTCATGGTATGCAGCTACAAATTCCTCTATCCCTTTTCGTAACTCTCCAGTGCTGGCAAAG
>CAMCSI010000022.1 GCA_945877885.1 Chlamydia trachomatis | reverse complement strand
ACTACCCTTTTCGATCAACGTTTTGCCCCCAAAACTGTCAAAAAACTATGTCAATCGAGTAAATGGGGCCTCTGACAAGGGTGATAAAGACGAAGAAAACGATAGTGAAAAAAAGCAGAAGTAATTATACTTACAGGCTTATGGAATCTAGCATAACACAAAAAACTCCTTTGTTAAATAAAACTTATTCTGAAGATGCAGATAGTTTAAAACGTGAAAAAAAATTTCCCAAAATCAGGGAGGTAGATCCTGATCAAAAGAGGAAAAAAAAACCTGAAGATGAGCTCTCTTCTATCTTTTGTCCCACCCTGCAAAAAATAGAGATCACCCTTTTTGATGAAGTAGAAGCCTCCTTTGCAAGATTAAAGGAGCTATCTACCCCTATTATTCAAGAAATATCCCTTCAAAAGGAAAATGGGATCACCAAAACATCTTTTACAATACAAACAAAAGCCTTTGATACCGTGGAAATTCATATCACATTATACGATACAAATCCCCACAGTTATCATGTTCGCCTTCTTGGAAATGAGCGGTTAATGCAGCTTTCCATGCAACATCAAAATATCCTTGAGGGTCAAATCAAATCAGCCATTCCCTCAATTACTCTTCATATAGCCACCCCCCGTTTGCTGCAAAAAGATCGATTCATGTCAAAAAAAGTAAAAAAATCCATTGAGAAATCTAAACGTAGTTGGTATGGTTCGATAGAGGGAGCATAATGTATGACTACAGCTAGTACCTGGCTTAAAAAAATCACTCCGGTAATTTTTGAAACTTTATCGCTATCAGATAAAGGATCGATCCCCCCATTTAAAATGAAGTCTTTTATTTCCTCCATGAATACCTCTTTAGGCAGAGAGGATCTTTCCATTACAGTTGATAAACAAGATTTTATTTCTGCCGACGCCTTTTACAAAGGTCTGGGAAATAAAACCAATTTTGTCTCATTTTCTCTTCATCCACTTGAAGGAAAAATCTATTTTGTGATGGGCACTGATTCCATAAAGGGTTTAATCTCTACCATGGAAAAACCAAATGAGGATCCATCTACTATCTTTATTGAAAATGAGGAAGCAATAAAAGGGCTATATACTTATTTTATCACAGAAGCTATCGACAGCATCATGCAACTGAAAATGTATAACGGGCTATCTTTAGCCATCGGTGATGGATCCATTCATGAATTATCAGCCCTTTCCTTAGATATTACAATTTCATTGGCAAATCGTACCTTTTTAGCCCGTTTATTAATTCCTAATAAAATTTACAGAGCTATCAACGACCATTTTACATTTATCCCGCCCACGCTTGAAAATTTACATAACATCCCCGATGTAAATATCCCCCTTTCTATCAGAACAGGTTCTGTAACGCTGCCAAAAAATGAACTTACAGCCATTGAAGAGGGTGACTTTATCATCCTACATAACACCTTTTACAAGCCATCTGAGAAAAAAGGATCGTTTCAAATGTTGCTTGGAAACTCTCCCCTATTTCAAGTAAAGCTTGCAAAAGATGGAATTAAAGTGCTTGATTACCTTTATTTTTATAACGAGGAAAATATGAACGAAGATGAGACAGACTCCCCTTATGATGATGATGATGATGATGAGTTTGATATGGATGATGATTACGAAGATGATGATCTAGAGGATTACTCTGAAGAATCGATGGATGAAGAGGCTCCATTTGAAGAAAATAAACAGGAGTTAAAGTCTTTAGCAGAAGAAGAGGATGAGGATGAAAAAGACGAAGTTTCTGAAAATCCTATGCTTTCGCCCGAAAAAACTAATCTTTCCAAAGTACCGTTAACAGTTCATATGGAAATTGCAAGATTTTCCCTCTCTTTAGAGGAGCTTAAAAAAATGAGCCCTGGATTCAAACTTCCTGTTAATATCAACCCTTTACACGTAAATTTAGTGGTCTCTGGTAAATCTATTGGTACAGGAGAGATTATCGAAGTGGGTGATACAATTGGAGTAAAAGTCACAGAACTTTACATGTAACATGCCCAAATCAGATTTACAAGGAAGGGATACACTTCCAACGTTTAAAGCAGCCAATTTTGCCCCTCAAATCTCACAAATAGGCAAATACAAAATTGAATCGCTCCTTCATACAGGCTCTATGAGCTATTTGTACCTTGCTCATGACTTAGAGCATGACCGATTGGCCGCAGTGAAAATCCTTGCGCCTAATCTTATTGAAAACAAAGATCTGATCGATAGATTTTTGCTCGAGGCAGAAATCATCAAAAAAGCATCTCATGAAAATATCATCACCGTCTATGAATCAGGAAAATGGGCAAAAGGGTTGTATATTGCTATGGAATATGTTCCTGGAGTTACCCTCACCACCTTTATTGAAAATGGATCTTTTTCAAAAAAACGATCCCTTGAAATTATCATCAAAGTCTCCTATGCACTAATGCATCTACATTCCCATAAAATCATCCATCGGGACTTAAAACCTGAAAATATTATTATCACCACTGACGGATTAGTAAAACTTATTGATTTTGGGATCGCTGAATTAAAAAAAAGCAATCGAGCGACCCCCGGCTTTGCTAAAAACCCCATCATCGGCACCCCCTCTTACATGAGCCCTGAACAGAAGAACAATCCATTAAGCGTTAGCTACAACACAGATATCTACTCTCTTGCCATCATCACCTATGAACTGCTTACTGGAAAACTCTCTTTTGGCAAAGTGAACCTATCTTTAGTCGATGCAGGAATGAGAAAAATTCTTGAAAAAGCCCTTGACCCTGATTATCACCATAGAACAGAAGATATCGTAGATTTTATCACACAAATTTCTGCCTACCTGCGCTCTGATGTGGAACAAACTGATCAATCTTTTTCTTTTTCAACCCTTCAAAAAGAACTTCTTCCAGAAACCCTTCCAAAGTATGAGGATCTTGAAATAGGGCTCACTATTTCCAGTAATATCACCTCTTTTAGAATTTATTATGAGTTTTTTCGTCTAATAGATGGCACCTATTTTATTCTTATGGCTAACACAAAGGAGAGTAATGACACCTCGTTTCTTCCTATTATTAATATCCGAGCCATAACTCACTCTATGCTATACTCCTACCTTCATTCTATGTCGAGTAAACCCTTCCATCTACATAGTTTTGCGACAAAACTAAATGAAATCCTCTATCACGACCGGTTGCATAAAAACACCCTAACTACCCTTTTACACATCAATCCAAAAACAGATACCCTCGAACATATCACCTCAATGGAAGAAAGTATCTATCACCTTCCCTCAAAAGGAGGCTCCCCCCGCCTGCTATTAAATAAAGCCCCCCCTCTTGGATCTACGATGGACAATGTCTTTTACCCAACAAGTGACACCTTTAGTCCAGGAGATATCTGCTTTATCCACTCTTTTTCGCACAAAACTCTCCCTGCCGCCGAAAAAAAGGAAGTTGAATCCAAGGTGATGAAAACATTGATGGATAATAAGTTTGCTCAAAGCGGCTCTTTAGCCCGCACCCTCTTTCACACCTTAGAAAATGAAGAAAACAGCTCTACCCAAAATTTCACTTTAGTGCTCAATCATTTATAGCCCTTATAACAAATTTTTTAAAAATAAGTTAATAATATAGTTCACCACCCGCTCGCTTTGCTCTCTAGAGAACACAGAGAACACAGAGAGAAAGACATTAGACTTTTTCGGAATCTCATTTAGTTAATACAGGTTTTGAGATTAAAAAAAAGATAGAAAATAACAAATAGGTCTACGCAACACCATTTAAAATTAATGAGTTAATCTCCTTACTCAAGATATCCAATCTAGAAACTAGACTTTTTTGCAAAGGGATTTAATCTCTTTCTCTGTGATCTCTGTGTTCTCTAGAGAGCAAAGCGAGCGGGTGGTAATCTACAAATTCAAAGTCACCTTACGTAAGGTGACTTATATGTTATCGATGAAATAGCTTGCACTCTTTGTAATACGTCTTGCAATTGCGGTTAACGCTCGACAAATTAGCACCGCCCAAACAGCAAATGCATAGGGAAGATAGCGCCATGTAAGGCCATATTGTCTTACAACAAACTCACAAAGGCCTACAAAAACAACCCCAATTAAAACCAATTCGTTTGCCTTAAGCATATGTGATTTAGGATCTTCCTTTGACTTATTCTTTTTCTTTTTACTTTTCTGTACTTTCTTCATAAAAATTATTAATTATATCTTTATCTTTTCTATACATAATTATCAGTTAATTATCAAGTATTGATAAGCTATTTCTAAAATTTTACCACCACCCGCAAGCAAAAGCTTGCTAAAGAACACAGAGCTCACAAAGAAAGGCAAGGAAATATCAAAAACTTAATAAAAAATAAACTTGATCTTTAATATCTTGCAGAGTGTATAATGTTATTCATGAATTTTATAACCACTCATAATCAAAGCTTGCTAGAGAAGGCAAGAATCACAGAAAAGGACACTGACATTACAAGGATCATCATCGGCGCAGCAATTAGTGTACATAGATTTCTTGGACCTGGACTGTTGGAATCTACTGATGAAGCTTGCTTGATCTATGAGCTTGGTTTACAAAAGTTAAAAGTGGAAAGTCAAAAGCCAATTTGTGTGTTTTATAAAGATGTAAAGCTAGATTGTGGTTATCGAGCTGATTTAATAGTTGAAAATCAGGTAATTATTGAAATTAAGTCTGTGGCTGCAATAGTTGCAATTCACGAAGCACAGATACTCTCCTATTTAAGGTTATCGAATTGCAAATATGGATTACTAATTAATTTTAATGTAAAAATGTTACGTGATGGAATACGTCGATTTAAATTTTGATGCATTTCTTTGTGATCTTTGTGTTCTTTAGCAAGCTCTGCTTGCGAGTGGTAGTCAAAATAGATAAAAAGGGCTTAAGATACATTCAACATTATTTTTACGCTGAAATGGCGCTTTTAATATCTCTTGCAAAAATTAAATTTTTTGTTTAGGGTGTGTGATACTGCACTATTACCAAAAAGCCTTTAAAATAATGGGTAGATTAAAATTATTTATCTTTAGCATCCTTCTAAGCATCACTTTGTTTGCAAAAACTACAACAGAGCAAGAAGAGGGTTATACAATTAATTTTGAGAATGTTGCGCTAAAAGAAGTGCTCCAATTTCTCTCTAAAATTGGAGGTTTAAACCTCATCTATAATGAAAGCGATATAGCCTTTAACATAAGTTTTATCTCTGATAAGCCCACCTCGCTAATAGATGTAAAAAGCGCCCTTGTACAAATTCTTCGCATCAATGGTCTTCAATTAATTGAAGATGGGAGCAATTTAATCATTCATAAAAATCCTACGATTAAACAAATTCCTACCGTAGTTTCTAAAGAAAATCCTATAAAAGGGCAAACTCCGGCTATCATGACGCGCGTATTTAAAATACACCGTGGAAACCCGGCAAGTATTGCAGCCATCATCACTCCCCTTCTTTCTATTACTGCCTTGGTGGAGGTATCACTTGATACAAGACAGCTAATTGTCACAGATGTTGCCTCAAGCATTACAACGGTTCAGCAGCTTATAAAAAGCTTGGATGTTCCTGAAACTCCCTATGATGTAGATACTTACGAGGCAGAAAACATGAATGTATTAGAGCTTCAGCTCTTTGCTCAAAAGATCATGGCACCACTTACAGAAAATACCACCTTAGAAATCATCGCTCAGCCAGATACAAATACCATATACATTGTTTCTACCCCATTTTTAATTGATAGAACCATCTCCCTTTTAGAAGAAATTGATAAAGATATAAGCTCAAAGCCAATAGGTAATGGCAAAATTGCGGCGACCAACATCTTAATCTATACCTTGAAACATAAAGGAAAAGAGGTAGTCATTAATGCTATTAATAAAATTATCAAAGAATCGGACAAACAAGGATTTTCTGCTGAGTCGTTAACAAAAATCATTAAAAGCGTTCAGTATATACGCTCAACTCATTCATTGGTATTTATTGGCATTGCAGAAAACCTTTCGCTATTAATGGGTCTATTAGAAAATATTGATACAAAAAGTGCCTTTTTAGGGTCTGACAACGCCTCTTTTTTCCTATATGAGCCGCAAGGGATGAATCTGGATGAGTTTTTAAAAGTGATTGATGAAATCGCTGAGAACCTCGAATCAAGCGGCTATCCAAATGGATCACTCCTTCATGTTCTTACTCACGGAAAACCTATTTACGATCTAAACTCTATTCTTTTTATCTCTCCACCTGATACTAAGGCTGAACTTGACACTCTCTTGGCCTCTATTTTATCCTCCTACAGCGTCGATCTGACAAAATCAGGAATTAATAACTTTTATCTCTATAACATAAAGCTTGGCAAGGAAGAGCAGATTAATGCAGCGTTAGAAAAGCTCATCAAGTATTTAAAAAATAATGACTTTCCCAATGAAAATCTGATCAAAACAATCTCTTCTAAACAGTGGATCAAAGCAACCAATTCCTTATTTTTTGTTGGAAATGCAAAATCCCTTAAAGAGCTTTCAGAGCTTTTACCCACCCTTGATGTAAGCCCTTCAGAATCTCAAGAATTGTTAACACAATCGCCCCCATCGACAGAATTTTTAGTATTTACACCAAAAAATTCTAATGCCGAGCACCTAAAAATGCTTGTATGCGAAACATCCGAGCAGCTTACAAATTCTGAGCTCTCAGACCCTGCCTTTATGTGCTGTTTAAATAGTGTACGGGTCTTAAAATCTTCCGATCAACTAATATTTACAGGTACTCCTGCTGCGTTAAATCGTTTAGTCATCTTACTTGATAAACTAGATATGCAAAGTCACGGTACACTTGATGAAACAACCATTTTTTTATACCATCCAGCCAACCTTTCCTTTGAAGAGTTAAAAGAGGTATTGTTAGATGTTGTAGCCGATTCTAAAACAATTCAAAAATCTAGTTCTTCTCCACTTTCTAAGACAATCAATACAATGAAATACAATCAAAAAACTGGAATAATTCAATTTGTAGGAACACCGGCGACCCTTAAAAAGTTACAAGAAATTTTAGCTCAAGTAGATGGATCTTCTAATGTTACTTCAGGAATGGGCTCAAATGTTTTAGTCTATAAAGTAAAAAGCGCATCCCCTAATGAATTACTTGATCAACTAAGGGCAATGGGCACTGAATCTAAACGGCAAAATCATAAGACAGAGGCTTTATATGTTGCGATTAACTCTGGTAAATATATAAAAAGTTCTAACTCCATCGTATTTGTGGGTAAAAAAGAAGCATTAACTCAAATAGAAAAAATTCTTGCCGATTTAGATAAAAGCAACCCAAAACTTCAACCTGGAGATACAGGATATCTTGCCCCTGGAGATCGAACTATTGAAGGGTATCAAATCTATATCCCTCAATATGTAACCGGTCCAGAGCTTATTCAAATGGTCACAAGTTTTGAAGCTCACCTTGCAAACAGTGGGATGCTAAATGAAGGACTTTCTGAAACCATCGACCACTTAAGTTATGTTCAAAAAACCAACACGATCATTGTATCCGGTAGCAAAGACGCTGTAGCTGAAGTTATTGGGCTGTTTAAACAGTTTGATAATTTAGAAACATTGGAATCAACAGGCGGCTTACCGAGTGAAAATGTAGATACTATCAATGAACAAGGCTTTCTTCTCTATAAAATTCAAAATGTGGAAGGGCCTCAAATTGTCTCTGCTTTAGCAAAAATTAGCACAAGCTTAAAGCTTCAGGAAAAAAGCACTAAGAAAAATGATGACTTAATACAAGCAATTGGCTCGATTCAATGGATTGAGACAACTAATTCCCTGATTGCCACAGGTCCTTCAAACGTTTTATCCAAACTTGATCAACTCCTTAAAAGTGTAGATAGACCGATTGCTCAAGTATTTATTGAAATTCTTGTCGTTGACACACAACTTTCAGATGATACAACCTTTGGCTTAAGCTGGCAGAATAAAGGAACTCTACAAAATAAATTTGGCTACAGCCTAGGAAATCTTCAACCTGGCTCTGCCACCCCAGCTTTTCCACTTGCCCTTAATTTATCTAAAATAGATGGTAAAACAACCCCTACAGGAGCTGCTATCCCCCCACTTGGTGGAGGTTATTTAGGAGTAATTGGAGATATTATTTTCCATAAAGGAAGTTCCTACTCCTCCCTTGGCTCATTACTTAATGCATTAAAGACCGAAGGTGAAACAACCATTGTCTTATCACAAAAAATAATGACACAAGATAACCAAAATGCAAAAATCTTTTCTGGGCAAAACATCCCTTTTACCGGCTCTTTAGTCACCACTTCAGGCCTTTCTCAAACCACTAACGCCAACCTTGAATATCGAAATGTTGGGGTAACCTTGAGCATCACCCCAAACATAAGTAGCGATGGTTTAATTACACTATCTATTGATCAAGAAATTTCTCAAGTGGAAAACGATGGTACAGATGATAGCTCAAATGTTCAATCCTCAACTATTAACGGGATCAAAACTTCAAAAACAACCATGACCACACGTATTAGAGTGCCTGACAGACATTTCCTTCTCTTAAGTGGCACCATGAGTAATACAACAGCCAGAAAAGTTGCAGGCATTCCTTGCCTTGGGGGTTTACCACTTATTGGGGCTGCATTTTCTACTACTGAAAAAACCACTACAAATCACAATGTGATTATGTTTGTAAAACCTCACATTATTCACAATACTCAAGAGTTTCAAGAAATTACAGCCAATCAAGAAAAAATCTTCTCCTCATCGAATCAAGGAAACTCAGCTGATTTTGAAGATGGCCTAGAACTGGTTAAATCTCCCTCTGATCGGGATGATTACGATTACGATTTTGATTATGATGACTAAAAATACCTCTACTCTATATAATCATCTCTATGATTCTATTACTCTTTGTTTGCAGCTCACTTTTTGGTGCTGAAAATATCTCTCCAAAGCTTTCCTATGTGGTCCATGATGACTATCTACAAACGCTTCATTCCATCTTCCCTCCCCTTGAAAATGAGGAAAAAACCACTGACTGGGGAAAAGAATATTTAATTGCCATCTCTTTTGCAGGCGAGCTTGATCTTTACGGGGCGATCACTGCATTTAAACGTGCGGCAGTATTAATTCCAGCTGAAAATATGCAAAGAAGGCGCGAGATCGATTATCAAATCATCAACGCCTATTACTTAGCTGGGATGTATAAATCTGTGATCGAATCTTTTGATAAATCTCTT
The DNA here is from genome assembly GCA_945877885.1 of Chlamydia trachomatis. Taxonomy (GTDB): domain Bacteria; phylum Chlamydiota; class Chlamydiia; order Chlamydiales; family 2-12-FULL-49-11; genus JAJACQ01. Next base: position 3,701 of record CAMCSI010000022.1, on the reverse strand, counting down.
TTAGCAAATACCGAACCTACCTTTGCAGCTTTTCATGATCTTGTGGTGATGCTTTACGATTCGTTAACCCATGAGAAAAGCAAAGAACGGGCCGAACGTATGCTGAAAACAATGGAGCGGTACTTCCCATATGAAAAAATGAAGATGGAAATAAGTGAGGCGATCATTACTGGAAATCTTCAGCTGATGAAAATGCAAAAGGTAGATAATTTAATCGAGACATCTATTGCAAGCTTAGAAAGCTCCTTAGATATTGATTTTTTTAGTGAATCAGAAGGATCGATTAAACCAGATGCCTCCTCTCACCATCTCTCTTCTAAAAACCTTGAATCGCTCTACCATCTAAAAGATTGTAAGGAAGCATCTATCGATATCTTAAAGGATTATCACTCTGCACGAAAAAACCCCTACATGGCAGGGGGATTAAACGCCCTCTTACCTGGTCTTGGCTATCTTTACTTAGGACAAAAGCAATCGGCATTTACCGCACTGATGCTCAATTCTCTTACCACAGCCGCCGCCTACTATTTTTATCGAAATGATAACATCCCTGCCGCCCTACTTACCTTAAGCTTTGAATCTGGCTGGTATTTTGGCGGTATTTATGGAGCAAAAGAAGAGGCCACTTTTTACAATACGCGCATGTATGAAAAAGCTTCACATTACCGTATGCGTGATCATAAACTCTACCCAATTTTAATGCTGCGTCATGGTTTTTAGACTCGTTATCTTTTGCTCATTTTTCTCTTTATTTGCTGAACCTGGGTACATTGAACCTTGGGGAAAAAACGCTCCCCTACTGAAAAAAAGGACCCTGTCCACAGCCCCCCCTAAACGGTTTGATCCCCTTACAAAAGCCTCAGAAGCCATCATCTTATTTCATCAAAATATCTTAAGTCCGGTTGATGGCCCAAGAAGTCATTTTCGCCCAACAAGCTCAAGGTATATGCTTCACTCTATCAAACGTCATGGATTTTTAAAAGGTGCCATCAAAGGTTTTGATCGCCTTCTTCGTGAAAATAGCGATCCATGGGTTTACCGTACAATAACCATTAATAATACCATCTATAAGTGGGACCCCACCTACTAACCATAAGGAGACAAACATAGAAGCTTTACAACTCATTACCCCATCATTTTTATTCGAGACTCCCCCCGATTTTGATATACAAGAGGAAAGGAAAAAATTTCGAGAGTACACAAGAAACACAACCTCGTTCATAGCCTTATTTACCACACTGAGAAAATCTTTTTTTCAGTCTTCTGCTACCTTTGAAAAAGAAGCAACACTGCTTAATGAGGCCCAAGATAGTTTCTTTACCAATAAAGCCACGCAAAATGCAGTAAAACTCTTTGATCAGATTCAACCAAAAACATTAGTAGACACCTACACTCTTTTAGCAAATCTTAGATTATCTCTCAAAACCACTGAAACTATTTTTGAAAGTTCTATTAATCCAATCATCCAATCAAAAGTATGTCCTCAAAAAATCTCACGCTCTCAAGTGGTCCACTTTACTCAAACAGTAAAACAGGTGTTTTCAGCCATGCAAGGAACGTTTACTTCTTATCGCGCGGTTGTTTTTAGCGTAAATAAACTTGTAAACATCTTGATGCCTCACATAAGTGAGCTTAAAACCCTTCTTAGTAAACAAGCATTTGTAAAAGCTAAAAAGTTCATCAAAGAAATTCACATCAATCCTGAAGTTTCGGCAGCACTATCGTCGTTAAATGACATTGTAGTAAAGATCGATTATAAGGAAGCATCCGATCAATAAAAATCTGCTACCTAATTCAAGTTAGAAGCTAAAGCTTTTTTCCCTTTCTTTGCTTTAAGATGAAACGTCAGTGGTATGCCTAGGAAGTCAAACGCTTCCTTAAACTGACTATGTAAATATCTCTTATAAGAATAGGGCATTAGGTCTGGATAGTTGACAAACATAATAAAGGTAGGAGGAGCTGTACTTACTTGTGTTAAGTAGTAAATACGTAACCGCTTTGTTCCGATAATTGGTGGAGTATTTGCTTGCACGGCCCTTTCCATAAATGAATTCAGCTGACCTGTTGTAATTCGTCTATTGTAGTTTTCACTCACTTGCTGAATCATCTCAAATAAGCCCTTCAGCTCTTTATCCATTAACGCAGATCCAACAAAACAGGGAAGATGCTTGGCCTCTGGAATAATCTCCTTCACGCGGCTTAAAAGATGCTCTTTTTGCGTATGGTGAATTAAATCCCACTTATTGATATAAAAAATACATCCTTTCTTGCTTTCCACAATGTCGCTAAAGATCTTTTTATCCTGCGCTGTAAAACCACTTGTTGCATCAAGTACTAGCAAGCAAATGTCGGCACGTTGAATCGCATTTTCTGTTCTAATACGCGCATATTTTTCAACCGTGTCTTGCTCACTTTGCTTTTTCTTAATTCCTGCTGTATCGATAAAACATACACCATTAATCTGACTATCCACTGCATCCACCGTAGTGCCGGCAACAGAGCTTACCAAAGATCTATTTTCCCCTAAAATCTTATTTAAAATGGTAGATTTACCCACATTCGGTCTTCCAATAATCGCAACTTTTGGAGGAATGACTATCTCCTCTTCATCACTTTCTGGAGTGATCGTACATAAATATTCTAATAGATCAGCAACCCCATCGCCATGAATGGAAGATACAGGAAAAATCCTATCCAATCCCAAGCTATAGTAATCTGAAAAATCACCCATTTGCTTTTCAAGGTCCATCTTATTAATAGCCAAAACCACTTTTTTATTAGTCTTTCTAAGCAGCGCAAGCACATCTTCATCATGCATAGTAATGCCTGCAAGTCCATCAATTACTAGGATGATTGCATTTGCCTCATCAATTGCCATTTTTGCTTGAATACGGATCGCTTTTGAAAAAATCCCTTCATTATCCGTTGTAATCCCACCAGTATCAATAAATACTGCTTTTTTTCCAAAAAATTCTACCTCAGCATAAAGCCTATCTCTAGTCACCCCAGCAACGTCCTCTACAACAGACTTTCTTCCCCCGATAATCCTATTAAACAGTTGAGATTTCCCCACATTAGGGCGCCCAATAATTGCAATTTTAAATTTATTATTTTCCATAGGCAAATATCATACCTGATTTCAGATTAATCTGCATCTTTTATATGAAATCAAAAAATATTTTATTATAATAGAACAAAATTCAGAGGATGGTGAAAAAAAAGCCCAAGAATGGATAACCATTTATAAGTCAGATCCAATTTGTTTTAAAATTTGTTTTAGCTCTTCCTTGCCTAATTTTTTGAAGTCCTCTTCGCTATCATAGCCTACAATATTTTCTATCAGCTTGGATTTTCTTTCGATAATATTGTGAATATGTTCTTCTAAAGAATGTTTAGTGACAAATTTAAAGACGCTCACCCCTCTACTTTGTCCCATTCGATGCACACGGTCAGTTGCTTGATTTTCTCTTGCAGGATTCCACCATCTGTCATAATGAATGACAACTGATGCTGATGTTAAGTCAATACCCACACCTGCAGCATTTAAAGAGCCAACAAATACTTCATATTCAGGATCTAGTTGAAATCTACTCACCTGCTCACGTCTATTTACGGTACTTCCACGAATGGCAGAATATTTAATTTCATTTTCTGTTAAATAAGCTTCAATAATATCCATCATCCCTAAATATTGAGTGAAG
>CAMCSI010000021.1 GCA_945877885.1 Chlamydia trachomatis | reverse complement strand
CGCTTGCTAACTTTGCATCAATTGTCGCTAGAGTATGACTCATTGGTGCTGTAAGCAATCCAATGAACTGTGCTCTCATTTCATCAAGTGACGGTAGTTTAGAAATTAGCTCCACTTGGGAAGCTTCACATTTATTCTCTTCAAAGTATCCACCTAAGATCTTCAAAGCCTTTGTTTCATCTTTAACTCTGAACATCTCTTTTGCTACTGCAGTAAAATTTCCTTTACCCATTGCAAATAGCACGTGACCTTCTAATTGATCTAAAGAATAAGATATCTTTTTCTCTAGAGCAGCTTTGGCAAATACTCGTTTTTTTACCACGAACATATCACCACCTACTTTAACTAAAGATTTTCTCATCTCAGCTAGAGTATTAGCGGTAAGCTTATCATAAGAGGCGAGAATAAACCCTTGGTATAAATCAATTTTATCTTTTACTTCATCAAGAAGCGCTTGTTTTTCGGCTGACATAATCTTCTCTCCTAATACGACATGTTAGATTCTAATTTTAATCCAGGTCCCATTGTAGTCGAGATACTGATGGATTTTATATACACACCTTTCATTGCAACAGGCTTTGCCTTTACAATCGCACCAACAAGAGCATTAAAGTTATCCACTAATGATTCTGTAGAAAAAGACAACTTACCAAAAATTGAATGAATATTTGAACTTTTATCAACTCTAAACTCAACTCTACCAGCTTTAACTTCTTTTACAGCTCTTGCAACATCAGTTGTTACTGTTCCAGCTTTCGGAGCAGGCATAAGACCACGAGGTCCTAATACTTTACCCAATTGACCCACAACTCTCATCATATCTGGAGTTGCAATTACTTGATCAAAACCTGTCCAACCTTCTTTAATCTTTTCTGCAAGCTCTTCAGCTCCCACAAAATCCGCTCCTGCGTCTTCTGCTTCCTTAGCTTTATCTCCTTTTGCGAACACCAAAACTCTTAGAGTCTTTCCTGTACCATGAGGAAGAAGAATGCTGCTTCTTACTTGTTGATCAGCTTTTTTTGGATCTACACCCATATTTAATGCTATTTCAAACGTCTCATCAAATTTAGCAGGAGAGAACTTTTTAAGTATCTCTATTCCCTCTTTGACTGAGTATGTCTTTAATAGATTAAGATCTTTCACTGCATCTTTAAATCTTTTACTTTTTGACATGTATTTTTACCTTATCTATATTCTATTCAACGTCTATACCCATCGAGCGAGCCGTTCCCGCCACGATGTTAGCCGCTGCTGCATATCCTTCTTCAGTATCGATGCTATGCTTTAAACGAAGATCTGGAAGTTTAATATTCACAATATCTTTTACATCTTGCTTAGATATCTTTCCAACCTTGTCTCTATTTGCAACTGAAGACCCTTTTGCTACTTTTGCTTTTGCCAAAATCAGCCTTGACATCGGGGGCTGTTTTAGTTCAAAAGTAAAACTCTTATCCACAAACACAGTAATAATGACAGGTCTAATTTGAGAGTCACCCTGTGTCTTTGCGTTAAATTCTTTACAAAATGCCATGATATTGACACCAGCTGAACCAAGTGCAGGTCCAATTGGCGGTGCAGGCGTAGCTTTTCCTGATTGGATTTGTAATTTAATTAGTTTAAGTATTTTTTTCTTAGCCATTATCTATCCTGCCTTAATCATTTGTTATTTTTTCTACTTGCCACATTTCAAGATCGTCTACCTTCGTATCTCTTCCAAAAATGGAAACAAGCACGCTCAACTTACCTTTGTCTTGAAATATTTCGTTAACTGTTCCTGTTAGATTGATAAAAACACCATCGGTAATTTTCACTACATCACCACAATCGATATTGTACTTGTGAACAACCCCGCCCTCATCCGTTCTTAAGTTCTTAACAAGATCTTCCACTTCTTTATCACTTAAAGGTGCAGGCGCGCCCCCTCCTAGAAAATCAAGAACCTCATTTTGTTTTTTAATGAAGTGCCATACCTCATCTGTAAGATCCATCTTCACTAAGACATATCCTGGCCATAAAATCTTCTCTCGAATAACTTTATTGCCATTTTTAACTTCTACAACGTTTTCTACAGGGATGTACACTTCTAAGACACTGGAATTCATTCCTGTCTTAACAGCATTTTCTTCAATAGATCTCTTTACCTTCTTCTCACGTCCAGAAAAAACCTGGAGCACATACCAATTTTCTGCCATTTATTTATCCTATCAATCTAAAAATCACAGAGTTTAGCATAGATAGCGCCTTATTTACAAATAAATCCGCACAATAAATGCCTAATCCAAAAACAAACATCGAAATGACCACCACTTTAACACTTGTTCTTAAACTTTTTCTGGATGGCCAAGTGATCTTTGTCGCTTCTTTTTTTAAAGACTTAACAAAAGATTCTCTCTTAACCCTCTCATTTTCCTCTATGATCTCTGCCATTTTAATCCCTTATTTCATTAACGAGTGCGAAGGGTCTCGAACCCCTAACCTGCGGCTTTGGAGACCGCCGCTCTACCAATTGAGCTACACACCCAAAACAAGGGGTGGATTAACTCCACCCCCTATTAACCTTTAGTTAAGAATTTTTGAAACAGTACCTGCTCCAATTGTTCTTCCACCCTCACGGATAGCAAAACGCATACCTTCTTCCATAGCTACAGGTGAGATTAGCTCAACTGTTACTTCAGCGTTATCACCTGGCATAACCATCTCAGTGCCTTCTGCAAGTGATACAGCACCTGTTACGTCTGTTGTTCTGAAGTAAAACTGTGGTCTATAACCTGTAAAGAAGGGCTTATGACGTCCACCCTCTTCTTTAGTTAGGATATACACCTTTCCAATAAACTTCGTGTGTGACTTACAAGTTCCAGTAGCTGAAAGAACCATTCCTCTTTCTACATCTTTTTTATCCACACCTCTTAAAAGAACACCAACGTTCTCCCCTGCTCTTGCTTCATCAAGAAGTTTATTAAACATCTCAAGACCAATTGCAACAACTTCTTTTCTTGTTTCACGAAGACCAACAATGTCAATCTTATCGTTAACCTTAATCACTCCTCTTTCCACACGGCCTGTTACCACAGTACCACGTCCTGCAATGGAGAATACATCTTCAATTGGCATTAGGTATGGCTTGTCAACTTCACGTACTGGAGTAGGGATCTTCACATCAACCATAGCCATCAATTCTTTGATTTTAGCTACGTATTTAGGATCGCCTTCTAGACCTTTAAGAGCAGAACCTCTTATAAAACCTGTATCTTTATACCCTTGAGCAGTTAATAATTCATCAATTTCCATCTCAACTAAGTCTAGTAATTCATCATCATCCACTGCATCACATTTGTTGATAAATACAACGACCGAAGGAACACCAACTTGTCTTGCAAGAAGGATATGCTCTCTAGTTTGAGGCATAGCACCATCAGTTGCTGCCACAACAAGAATTGCTCCATCCATTTGAGCCGCACCAGTAATCATGTTTTTAACATAGTCAGCGTGTCCAGGACAGTCTACGTGTGCGTAGTGCCTTGCTGCTGTTTCATACTCAACGTGACTTGAGTTAATTGTAATACCACGAGCTTTTTCCTCTGGAGCATTATCAATCGACGCGTAATCTCTAAATGTACCGCCGAACGCCTCAGCTAAAACTTTAGTTATAGCTGCAGTAAGAGTTGTCTTACCGTGGTCAACGTGTCCAATAGTTCCGATATTTACGTGTGGTTTATCTCTTTTAAATTTTTCTTTTGCCATTAGTGTTTATCCTCCGAAAAGACTCTTTTTGTTTAATTTTTTTTGCCCAGGACAGGAATCGAACCTTCGACCTCTTGCTTACCATGCAAGTGCTCTACCAACTGAGCTACCTGGGCGTGCCTTGTTTCTTATTCTGCCTCTTAAGCACCACATTTTGTGGTATACTTTAGTTTAATTCTCGAATGTGAAGTAGTATAACTAAAGATCTAAAAAAAGGCAATAGTAAATCTTCTATTCTTACCTTTTCCCCCTGTAGACGATTCTTCCCTTTGTAAGATCATAAGATGACATCTCAATTTTTACATGATCCCCAACAAGCACCCTAATATTTCTCATCCTCATTTTTCCGCATAAATGTGCTATGATCTTAATCTCATTGTCTAATTTCACCAAAAACATCATATTCGGAAGTAACTCTTGTACAACACCTTCTACTTCCAAGACGTCTTCTTTATTTGCCATATTTCTTTTCCCTAGTTTAAAACTCATCAAGTATTATTGTTGTAGTATAATAAATAAATAGGATATTATTCTCAATACAAATCTATCTATTTAAAGATTTCCACAAAAAATATATGAAAGAAAAAACTAGATTGTTAGAAGAGATTTTTTCAAAAGATAAATCTGAAAAAGAAATTTACAATGAAATCATCTCTTTTTCAAAGCGGGCAAATCCTTTTCCGCAAGAGCAACTTTTAAAAGAAAATCTTGTCACCGGTTGTCAAAGTGAACTTTATTTAACTCACATCTATAAAGATGGGAAAATCCAGTTTTTTATTCAAACCGAGGCTCTTATTTCAAAAGGTCTTGCTACGATCCTCTCCTTCCTTTACTCAGACGAAGCCCCAGAAACAATCTTCAAACAACCTCCTGAAATTATAAAAAAAATTAAACTTTTAGAAAAAGTTTCCCTGTCAAGGCAAGTTGGTATTGCAAATCTTTTGCAAAAAATGACTCTTATTTGTGCAAAATATATTTAACCTTCACAAAAATATAGCAATAAGGCTAAAGTGTTACACCTTAGTATAATAGATGGAGGACATCTTTGACACTTGCAGCTATAAAGTTTAATCATGCAGGCACATATAACGATCTTTGTTATCCAGAAATTAGAAAAAAAACTCTAGATGAAGATTTAAAAAAGCAGACTTTATTTTTAGCTCTAGCAATTACAGCTTACGTGCTAGTTGTCCTTATCGCAATTGCAGTCACACTTATCACAGCTTTAGCAACCATTCATATAGTAACTGCAACTCTTGGGTTAACAGTTATTCCGGTAATTGGTTTCGTATTTACCCCACCACACTTAAAAGGGGTGAAACTTAAATCTCAAATAGCTCATGAAGATAAAATCATTATCGAAATGAAAACTCAGCCCTCAAAAGATTCTCACGTTAAAGCTCTTTCAGCAAGAATCAAAATAGCGGCAGATTACGTGTTAAAGCAAGAAAAAAATGAAAATATTTCAACAAAAATGGAAGTAAAAAGAAAAATTCTAGAGATCGCTTTTTATCAATTTCTCCTTCAAAACCCCTCAAATAAAATGAGTTTTGAAGAGATGTTTACCGACCATTATAAAGACTATAATGAAAATCAGCGCGGTAAAATGCTCCTAAATAATCCAGCATTCCCCTTATTTACTCATAAACCAAGTGGAAAAAAATTCCTTTGGAATGATTTAGTTACTCCTGCAAACTAAAGAACCATTTTCAATATTTGTGAGGTGATAATCATCAAGGAACAAATAAAGATTAATGATAGTAAAGTTCTACCCCCGAGAAGTTTTAGACTGCTTTTATAACCGATCACATATCGACCGATCCAAATCATGATCACAGGTAATATTCCATTTAAAATAGAATCGCCAAAGCCGCCCGTAATATCCAATGCTGCAAGAAAAATATTAGGAAAGGTCATCGTTATATACAATGTAGGTAAAACAACTAACAGTCCCAAAATACATTTTCCGAGCCCACGCTTCTTAAGGTTAAAAAGATCTGCTAAAAAATCATATAAGCCAAGACCAATAGCTAAATAGGAGGTGGAGATGGCAAAAAATGCGAAAAACTCCCCGAGCGTTCCAATAATTGGATGATGCGCATATACCTTTAAGGAAGCTGTTGCCACCTGTGCATTTTTTAGCGCCTCATTAAGTCCATTTTTCCCTTCAACAGGCACTGTCCCCATGACCACAAAAATCCATAATAGATAAAAAATTAAAGCAAGCGTTACCCCAAAAACGATAGTATACTTTAAATCTCTAGGGTTTTTATCCAAATAAAGGGCTATACTTGGAATAATCATTTGAAAACTAAAGGATGTGATCATTAATGGTATGACTGTATAAAACCCCCTCCATGAAAAATGAGTCAAAAGGCTTGTGTTAATCCCCTCAAGGCCGAGTCCAATCATAAAAAGATAAGAAACAATTAAGCCAAACATGAGTAGCATATTGATCAATCCAACTATTTTTGCTCCAAAATAAAACGTTGATCCAAAAATAACCGCATAAATAACATTGCACCAAACAAGTTTAATAGATCCTTCAGAAAAATGCTCTATTAACTGCGCCCCACCTGAATTATAAGCTACAAGGGATGCATATCCCATAAAAAGATATAACAAAACTGCAACCCACTCTCCCTTCCTCCCTAACAGATGTTTTGCAATAGACACTACGTGAGCGTTTTCCTCTTCCATCCATAAAGATGCCTCTGCGTACAAAAAGGCGGTAAGGGTCATAAATAACCACGAACCTAATAATATCAATGCTGAGGGGTAAAATCCAAGACTGCCAGCTTCCACCGGTACCCCTAATATTCCACCTCCAATACATGCGCCTCCTATCAAAAGAGCTGCGGACAAAACCTTAAAAGAAAAAAATCTAGAGAGTACTGCTTTCATATGAACTGGACCTTATCAGACTAAACAATTAGGGACCAGTAAAAGGGGAAAAGTAAATTAACACCCTTTAAACCTTAGTGATACAAACACTGCAACAGGGTGGCCGCTGCCATTTTTTGAAGTATAAAGGACTCTTTTTTCATCTTTTCTATCACAAAAGGGATGGAGGAACGATTGCCAATAACCCCTATTGCCTCAAGGATCATAATACGTTTTTCCCAGTTAACTTTTTCATAAGCCTCTTCTAATACAGAGGATACGGTTGTATCATTTCCATAAAAAGCAAGTACTAAGGCAGATTGAAGCCTTACCATAGGGTCTGGATCTTCTAATAGATCTTTCAATAACTCAATATCTTCTAACTTAGAATCTTCAAGCATCATGATAGCTGCAGATGAGGAGACTCTCCACATTCTATTTTTTAAAAAAGAGCGCATGCTTTCGGCAACCCCATCCACCTCTAAAATCGATAATTTAGACAAAAGTTGAAGCCTTGTCATTGAATCTACTAAATTTGGGTAGTTTGGAATATAGGGAATGTGCCGAACCGAACTTTCATCAATACCAATAAAAAAAGGGGCAAAATCAGATTTCATCATGATTTGACCACTATATTCTTTCAAAAACTGGGATAAATATCTTGCAGCAACAAAATCGTCTACATTTTTCCCAATCATCGCAAGACATAAATTTGCCTTTACAATTGAATCTGTCGACTGCTGATAAACTTTCTGTATTAAGGGGTTAGAAACATTGCCAGTATAACCTATCACCCTTGAGGCAAATCGTGCCTTTTTTTGATCATCCCCAAGTAAGCTTGCTTCAAAAGCCTCTAACCCTTTTTCTGTATCGATGGATAAAAGAACAACTTTAGCAATCTCTGAAACCTCTATCACATCATTTTGCACAAGAGCATGGATTTTACCCCTTGCCTCGATTAAACTACTTTTGGGAGCATCAAGAACCATAAGTCCCAAAAGCGCCTTAGCCCTTACACCTGGATGACGATCTGCTAAAAATTCAATCAATAGATTCACATGTTCATGCATCTCAAAATGGGATATCAAAGCCACACATAACTCTCTCATACTTGTTTTATGAGATGCTTTAAGCTCATTTAACTCTTCAATCATAGGCTTGTCTGTTAAATTGATCAATGACTGTATGGCTACACAGCGTTCTTCAAAAGTTCGTGTACTTGAAGAAAGCATCTCTCTTAATGAACTTTCACATTCCTTAATTTTCATTTTACCAGCAGCTTCAATCAACATAAGTCTAACGAAATAATTTTTTTCGCTTTTCATTAATTCTGTGATCTTTTTTCTCAAAGGAAAATCACGGTAGGCCATACACAATTTTACAGCTAGATGGCGATCAAATGCATTTGTCGAATTTAACTTTTTTAAAAGAAGATGAACACATCTTGCATCATGAGTACGATAGGCACCAAGTAATGAAGCAATGTTTGAAACAGAAGAAATTCCATCCTCTTGCAATAAAAAATTCCAACCAATTGACTCTAGGACGGGGAAATAATTTCTCACATCTTCATCCCCTGCAATCACAGGTAAATGAGAAAGTGCCTCTTTTAAAAACCCATCATCGGCCAAAGATCTAATATATAAAGATAAAACGTTCTTTGAGTCAGGATAAAGATCTTTAGTAAGTGAGCTAACACGTCTTGCCCCTTTATGATCGCCCACCGTCATCAAGGAGGAAATCTTAGCAATAAATTCCCCTTCAGTACTCACTAAAGCACTAAATAACGAATTGCAAACAGTCAGAGTAACCAAAGCCATTTTTTTCATCTTACCCCCCTTTGCCGCTTAAAACTTTACCACCAAGTAAATGAAAATGAAGGTGTAATACAGTCTGACCTGCCGATACCCCATTATTTGTTAAAATTCTATACCCATTTTCAACTCCAAATTCCTTAGCAAGCTCTTTTGCCTTGGAAAAAATTTTCCCAATCAAAGGTAAATCCACATCTTCAATCATTTGAATACAAGGAATCGGTTTTTTTGTGATCAATAATATATGTACAGGAGCTTGTGGAAATTTATCATGAATGCAAATAATATCCTCATCTTGATAAATAATTTGCGCAGGAATCTTTTTTTCTATTATTTGCTGAAAAATCGTCATCTCTTTTCTCCAAGAACATGCTTTAAAGCCCTGAGTGCATCCTGCTTTGTCTCCCAAACAGAGATAAATCTACCTTTATGACAAAAGATAGCTCCTTTAATACCTGTTTCCTTTTGCAAATCTTCCCCTAACTTCCCCGCCCAACTTTCTGGCAAAGGTCTTCTCACATTCATCCGCTTTTCATACGAAGGGGGAACCCCTCGAAGTTTCCAATGATCCCCAGATGGCATAATCACAAATTCTGCCGGATGATTCTCTCCTCCTAAAGCAAAAAAAGGCTCAATCCATGGCATTTTTTTATCAAATATCAAACACTCATTCATCAAAGACATCACATTTGCCACTTTCTCTCTACATCTTTCTAAATACTCATATTTTTTCACTTGAGTAGAAAAATAGGCTAAGACAAAATCCACCGCTCTAAAAAAGGCCTCATCCATCTCCTGATCTGTAGCATCATAAGAAATTGGGATAAAACTTGCGACAACAGCTGAAAAATCAGCATGCCCAAGAGGAGGGAACCTCACCCCATTATCCACCTCATCCACCCCATGAATGAACCTTTCCTTCATAAACTCGAACAACCCTTCTTCAATCATCTTTTCCTGATAAAGGTATCTCCAAATCATGCCTGCACTACTTAACAACCCCTCATAAGAAGACTGATGATGATCAAACCGTTTTTTTGATGGATCGTAAACTCCACCTACATCACAAACAAACTCAAAGGTATTTAATCTTTTATAATCTCTTGTTCTAAAGATCTTATCTCTGTCAATGAGTTTAAAATAAAGAAGGATGGCACAAGCAGTTACATCATCAGCATGAAAACTTCCATCATGCACCCCAAAACTTCGCTGAAGTATTCCAATCATACAAACATTTCCTAATAACCTTAAGGCTATTTCCAACCTTTGAATAATATTGCCTTCTCTCTTAAGATTCAAGAAAAATCATAAAACTTTCTATCTGAAAATAGCCAATTTTAGCAGAAGGTGAATTACAATCCACCTTCCACAGAAAAAAGTTGTTTAGGTTCGTTCATTAAGTTCTAAATTAAGACAAACTGTTGGTGTGCCTTGATCAACACTAACTGAAACTCCAATTGCTCCTGTAAAAAAATCCTGAAATGTTTTCCAGCACTTTAAATCTGAACTAAAAAAAACTTCATTTTTCTCACACTTTATAAAGCACTTCTTCAGGATTTTTATTGTGCTAGCGCTATCTGCAGAGTCTAAAACTAAATATTGCCCTTTTAACATTAAATTAAATGGGAGATTCAACCCCTCCGTGCACTCAAGAACAACCCCAGGTATCTTCCCTGTAAAAAACCCCTCTAACATCTCATTATTCATATCTTGAAGAGCAACCACCCTACATTCCTTATCTACACCATGGGCTGCAGCAGCGCCTATACTTATGCTATGGGTTCCAGCAAAAGCAGCTGCCCCCCACGTTAACATACCGCATAAAATACCTGTTTTAAATTTTCTCATACAATCTTCCTTACTACATTTGTAGTATTTTGGTTTAAAAAAAAGTCACACCGTTGTGATGTGACTTTATAGTTCAAAAAATCCAGAATCGACCCATAAGGATAGCAGTTGCCATGATGCCTGCTATACTGACCTTTAGCCATTCTGATTTATTAGTTTTCTTCAAAGACACTTTTGAAAGTGCCTGTAATCTATGCATAACTGAACCCTTCTCTATAAAGCAGGTGCTAAAGAGAAAAGCGGGTCTTTTGTTTGCTGCACTTGCTGTTTTAAGCATTGCTGAGGCTAAATTCAACGGTGTAATATTGAAATTATGAATTTTAGCATCACAGGCCATTTCTTGTGTATATTCAAGCTGCTTTAACCAGCCCTTGGTAGGAATCCACCAAAAAAGGGTAGATAAGCTTAAAACCATCATTCGAATAACTCCATCATACCAATGTAAGTGATCCAATTCGTGAACAATAATGGCTTCAAACTCTTCCTGAGTAAGTTTATCAACTAGCTCTTCTGGAAAACAAATCCATTTAGCAAATACCCCAAAAGCACAAGGTGCTTTTACTTCAGAAGATAAAATCAACTGACTATCAATACGCTTTATTTTCTCTATGAGCTTTTGATTCTGTAAAGGACGTAGCAGAGGTCTTGATTTTTTTACAATAACAGAGAGAGTGCCTACTGACTTATAAAGCCTTAGTGCAAAACATAAAAATAGACCTAGTGTAATCAAGAGAATAATAACAACAAATCCTCTGATCGCTAAAGGATTTAAAGAAAGGACGGCAAGATCTGCTAAACTAAACGTACTTACATTGTTAACAAAAAGCCCAATTACAAAGCAGGTATTTAATGGATATCCAATGTTGATTAAGAGTGATCTGGACCCGATTTCAGCCTCTAGAGGATTGATTTGCTGTAGTAACGCCCAATTTTGAAAATCATAAAGAAAAGGATCAAGAGCAAGTTTTAAAAAAGGAATACAAAGTAAAATTACCCTTACTCTAGGTGACTTAATTCTAAAAATATAAATTACCATCTGAATCAAAATCGCAATGGTTAAAAAAGTAAGAAAGCTATTGATGATGAGATTGAACGCAAAAGTCCAAATTAAATCTTTATTCATAACTATTCCCTGGATTCTTTTAGATTTTCAATAAGTTTTTGCATAGCCTCTAGTTCACTATCGGTGATATCATCGCTGGATTCAAGAAGATAGCTCACCATGGAAGCAGATTTCCCGCCAAAAACTTTTTGTTTAAATTTATCAAGAAAATTTGGTTTAACAATCCGATCAGATTCATTGATCCAATACTCATACTGCCCCCTGTTAAGCTCCCGTATTAATAGTTTTTTTTCTACCATACGACTCATAACAGTCATGATCGTTGTATACTTATCAGTTCCACCTAAAAAGCTCAAAACCTCTTTCACAGTAAATTTTTCTTTATTTTTGAATATCTGCAAGATAGATAATTCAAGTTCACCAAACACCCTCTTTTTTTCCATAAAATTGAACCTTATTTTTTATAGTGACCAGATTACTACATGCGTAGTATTGCGTCAATACTTTTAGATTCATTTTAAGGGTTTTTTTGAAATACCCCCTTTGGGGCGACAAAGGCAAGCAATTATCAGGGGTATCTAAGAGAAGAGTTATTCATATGATTATGAATAAGTTAAGAAAACTAAAGATAGTGTGATCAGACTTAAGGACTATAAATAAAAGGGGTCTACTGATACCCACCATCAATAATAATGAAGGGTTAAAAGTAGAATCAGCGAAAACTACATCTATGAACAGGCTGAAGTAGCACGTACTTTTTTATCTGTTTTCTAATTCCTCTAATGCAGTCAGAAAATCCTCGCCAGATCGAATGATCGCTGCAACACAGGAATCTATATCCTCTTTAAATTCCTCTGCTGCCTTGTTACAAGCCATGGTATATGATGTAATTGCACTAAGAACCGATTCTTTATCTACTTGTATCATATTAGCTCTTTCTGCAAATTCTTCTCTATTATACCTTATTTTCCAAGAAATATTCTTTAGATTTGAGTTTGGGTTCTTAATGCTTTTATTAAATTCCATGATATCCGATCTTATCGCAGTAATAACCACCTCTCTATCCCGCTGTAATTCAGCTGCTGCATGCATAAGAGCCCATCCATTTTTACTTACCGCAGCAAGAACTACTTCTTTATCTGCTTTTAATTCGGCAGCTGCATACCGAAGAGCACCTCCACCTATTCTTACCGCGGAAAGAACTAGATCTTTATCTGCTTGTAATGCGGGATTTGCATACTCAAAACCCCTACCTTCTTCCGTTCTTGTCGCTGCAAGAATAATCTCTTTATCCCTCCTAAATACCCTAGGTGCATACTCAAGTGCATCCGCATTATTACTTACCGCAGCAAGAACTACTTCTTTATCTGCTTGTAATGCGGCAGCTGCATACTTAAGAGCCCTACCATCAATTCTTACCGCAGCAAAAACTACATCTTTATCTGCTTTTAATGGAGGAGCTTGATTAGCAAGTTTCATGCCGTTTTTTCTTACCGATTGAAGAGCTTCCCTCTTACCTGGCAAATTTTCCATTCTAACCACACTTAATCTTATTTCACCATTAAATAGAAAATCTCTAGGCTTCATGTCTAAATCAGATAATTCACCGTTATTTAAAAACACATAGAGATAGTTTGGAA
>CAMCSI010000020.1 GCA_945877885.1 Chlamydia trachomatis | reverse complement strand
TCAAGTGTCTGCTTTTGAATAATTAGATCGCGCTGCTTGAGCTCAAACATTTTATCTTCAGAATTGATCATTTTATTGGTTAAAATATTCATTTGCATAACAGTGGTATGAATATGGTGTTTAATTTCTTCAAGCTCAACACGGAGTTGATGAATCATCACATCATTTTGACCAGAGGCGGTAACTTTAGGGCTATTTCCCATGCATCCTGAAAGAGTTAGGTAAAAAGCAATGCTAAATAATTGGATTGTTCGATGGGTGTTCATAATGCTTCCTATTTTTCATCTTTTGAATAGATCTTAAAAGCAACCCTGCGATTTTTAGCAAAGTCGCTATTGGTATTTCCAAGGGCTACAGGCTTTTCCTTTCCATAGGAAATACTAAAAAGTTGATTTGGATTTACCCCATAATTGACTAATATGGTACGGATTGTTCCAGATCTTTTTGTGCCAAGGGCTTGATTATAACTTTCTGAAGCGCGTTTATCACAGTGTCCTTCGACAAAAACGTAGGTTTTAGGATGTTTTTTTAAATAATTAGCAATTTTTTGAAGTGTTTGCTTTGCTTCAGCAGAATTTGGGGTATATTGATCTGTATCAAAATGGATTCTTTTAAAAATGCCCCCTGCAGTATCCTTTGGATCTTTGAACATATCAATACCAGGAATTAAGCTCTCTTTTGTTCCGGGAGTAAAGGAAGGTTGTGGAGTAGAGGCATAAGCAATTGCTCCATTTACTTCCGCTTCATCTAAAGGAATAAATTCTTCGTTTGCCGCACCGAAAAATTCAGCAGAGGTGTAGGCGGCTTTATTTTCATTTAAATCACCTTCGAGGTAAGTTAACGCCCTTGATTTTAAAAAAACCCCAAAATCAGAGGCTTTCTTTGAAAGGATGGCCACTGTATTTGTACAAGAGGTACAAAGTAGCAGTGAGGTAAATGATAGTAGGATCGATTTCTTCATAATATTCCTTTATTTTTCAAAGGCCGGATAATGCTTTTCTCCTGAACCTTTTGTCAACTTCCTAACTTTATTTTGATCTATTGATAAAAGGAAAATCTCAGTTGTTGGGGAAGTTGTGTTATATACAATATGTCTACCATCACTTCCAAAACATGGATTTTCTTTATCTTCAGACCCTGTAGTTAATTGCTGGGCTTTTTTCTGCCTTATATCATAAAGCCAGATTTGTCGTCGCCCATTTATCTTACCTGAAAAAACGATCTTTGTTCCATCAGGGGAAAATGAGGGGGCTGTGCACTCTGAGCAAGGGGATTTCACCCTTTCAAGCTGCGGAGGCTTTCTAGAGACAAGGGTCTCTTCAATAGTTGCAATATAGACTTTTGCATCTCCTGTTTTATCGCTTACAAAAGCCAAAAGTTTGTTATCAGGGCTTAAAGAGGGGGATGCAGAGGTTTGTCCAGTTCCTGAATAGATTTGTATTGGTTTTCCGATTACTTGATTATTTTTATCTATTTTTTGTATAAAAACATCTGATTTACCCGAGGCATCAGAAATAAAGCAGATATAACTTCCATCAAAAGATACTTTTGGTAAAAGTTGATTTCCGCAAAGTTTTATTAAGGCTTTTGAAGCACTTCCATCGCTTTTACCTAGATAAATTTGAGGTTGACCTAGTTTGTAGGTAACGTACACAAATTCATAATGAGTAGAATCGCCTCTTTTTTTTGTAAATTCTGGATTGATAAGGTAACTATTTTCATTGGTGACTTGTCTATTAACGATACCTAAATAGTCGGTCTCAAAAATTTCAGATGTCCAGCTAGAGGTTGTCTCATCTACCTCTTTTCTATAGGGCTTAAAAGAATAGAGGATTCTTTTAGAAGCAACACCTGCTGATCCATAGATTTGCTCCATTAAAAAATCAGAGGCTTTATGGAGGATGTGCACATTTTTATCTCTGCTACCACCTAACTGTATTTCAGATAAGGTTTTGATCGTTGATTTTCGTACGTTAAAAAGATTGATGGTAAGCTTTTTTTCAGAAAGATCAGGGAAAATGACGTAATCGATTTTATTTTTATGCCAAATTTCGTCGCTATAAAGCTTTTCCCCTTTTGTTTTTTCAAAAGTGAGAAAGGTGGTGGATTTTTCAAACATTTTTCCTCTACCATCTAAGGTAAAATCTTCTGAAATAACATAATTTACCAAGTTATCAAGTTCATGCTCAGAGGATGTTGCTTTCGCAATATAAATGGTAGACTGCCTATCTTTTGTGGGTAAAGATATTTCGATCTCAGTTCCAAATAAAGCAGTTGTAAGCGCTAATAGTAAAAGGTTTAATGTTAATTTATTCATCACAAAATGCTATGGTAAAAATTCTATCTTCTTTTTTAGTGTAAGTAGGAAACGTAATCTCTTTAATACTTTTTAGTAGGTAATCGAGATTTTCCTGACTTTCTGATAGAAGAGAGCGGATTTTCACGACCTTCCCACTGGGCCCTAAGGTAATTACAAGCTTAACCTTTCCAGATTCTGGAAGAGTTAATTGCTCTTCAAGCAGCAAAATAATTTCCCCTAAATACTTACTATATTCCGTTTCTGTCTTTACTGCATCATTTTTTGCTATTTTATTCTCATTACCTTTTTTGACAGAGGTGTTAGGATTAGTTTTTGTAGGGGGATTTTTTTTATTAAGAGTCTTACCTATCGATGTTTGGATGCTTTTTTTAGAGATTTTTGCAACACTTTTTTTTGGGGATGGGGTGGGTATTTTTTCTGAAGGCAAAGGTTTTTCAAAGGCAGATGGGGCAACTTGTAATATGGATGCTGTAAATGTAGGCTCTTCAATAAGATGTATCATGTTTACGAGAATTTTTTCTCTTTTTTTGGGTTTGTGATTAGTTGAATGTACTTCTATGAGAAAAAAGGGAATATGGCAAAGAGTAATAAATAGTGGCAATGTGAAAGATTTACTCATGAATGCTTACTTTTAACAACCACATCTAGCTGGGGAAAGCCGCAGTTTTCGATTAAGTCTTTTGTTTCTGTAAAAGCACCAAATGAGGAATTCATATCCACAAACAATCTAGGAATTGTTTCTTTACTTGTTTTTTGAATTTGTGTAAGAAGAATTCTAAGAGTCTCTTTTTCAATTGGTTTATCTCCAATGGTTAGATGACCATCTTTATCCAAGGTGATATTTAAAGCTTCCCGTTCATTCATGGCAGAGGGAGTGAGAGTTTTTGAAGAGCTTTTAGCTAAGTTAATTCGATCTAAATGCATAATAGGGGCAATGAGAATAAACAACATTAAAACTACAAATAAAACATCTAATAAAGGGGTCAAATTTAATAGTTCCGCCTCTTCTGATAAACCTGGAGTGTAACGTCTTTTCATTAAGCCTCAACAGTTCTATATTGCAGTTCTAATTCAGATAAAACCTTTACAGAAAGACCTTCCATATCACTTGCTATATGGGCGATTGCATTTTTTAGATAATTGTAGGAAACCAGTGCTGGTATTGCAATTAAAAGACCAAGTACAGTTGTAGCAAGGGCAGTGGAGAGTCCCTCTAAAACGATAGAATTTGAGCCGGCACCACTTTTTTGTAGTTCACCTAAACAAATTAAAATCCCCCAAACAGTACCTAAAATCCCCAGAAAAGGGGCTAAAGTTACAACGGTGGATAAAACAAATAGATCAGAGCCTAGTTCTTTGATTTCCCCGTAAATAGTCATAGAGGAAAAATCATCGATTGCTTGCATATCCCTTTGTGAAAGATAGGTTTTCCTCTCGTCTTGAAAATGGTGATTTTTATGCAAAATTTGCGATGTTTTAGAAGAAATAGAATGTAAAACTCTTGAAAATGGATTTTCTATAATGGATAAATCTGATCCAAACAGTAGGGCTGATAAATCTTGTTTACTAAGACTTGATAAGACTTCTGCCCCTTTTGCTTTTACAGCTTTGATAAGTAGGGTCTTGCGAATAAGTACTGTCCAGCTAATCACAGATAATACAAATAACATGATGAAAATTAATTTGCCGAAAAAATCAGAGTCCTCAAACGATGTGTAAAAAATGCCCATTGAAAAATTCTCCTTTATTACATACTATAGAAAACATTTTTCTAAGAAAAGGGTTATTATATTGAACAAACATCTACGTATTATGGACTCCCATGCTCACCTTAATTCTGAGGACTTTCCGATGGATGTTGAAGGGGCTATTCAGCGGGCAAAAAATGGCCAGATTGCAAAAATTATCAATATTTGCACAAACTCTAATGAGTTAGAAAAAGGGTTGCTTTTAGAAAAAAAATACCCTGATCTGATTAAAAATGCGGCCGCAACTACTCCACATGATGCTGCAAATCAAGCAGATGAGAATTTTGCATCGATTGAACAAGCAGCTTTAGAAAAAAAGATCATAGCTATTGGAGAAACAGGGTTTGATGACTTTATCATCCCAGATAATAAGGTCTATCAAATGCAATACTGTAGAAGGTATATCGATCTTGGCATAAGGACAAATTTGCCTCTAATTTTTCATGTTCGTGGCAATGAGGCGTTTAAAGATTTATATACAATTGCAAAAGAATCCCCCCCATTTAAAGGGATTATTCATTGTTTTACAGGTACGCTAAAGCAGGCAGAAGAAGCGCTAGCACTAGGTTGGTATCTTTCTATTAGCGGTATTGTTACCTTTAAAAAATCTATAGAGTTACAAGAGGTGGTGAAAGAAATACCTTCGGATAGATTGCTCATTGAAACAGATTCGCCATGGCTTGCTCCACAAGGGTTTCGAGGCAAACCAAATGAACCATCTTTTATAAAAATGACTGCCGAAACGATAGCTTTATTGATGAATCAATCCTTTGAGCAAGTTTGTCATCAAACCTTTGAAAATGGGTGCAAGGTCTTTAATCTATAAAAGCTTTTGTTGAATACAAAAATCTCTTTAAGTAGAATATAAAAATTCTTACCTAGTAAAGGGGCATATTATGACAGCAGCAATTTCGCAACGCTCAGTACCTAGAGCATTTGTTTGGAGAAGACTACATTCTCTTACTGGGCTTTGGTTTTTATTATTTTTGATGGAACATTTATTCACAAATTCCCAAGCAGCGATTTTTTTTGGTACTAATGCCGCATGGTTTGTAAATAGCGTGGAATTTTTACATAGCCTTCCCTATCTGCCTATTGTAGAGCTTGTTTTACTTGGTGTACCGATGGCAGTGCATATTTTTTGGGGAATTAGATACTTAATGACAGCAAAATCAAATGTAGTAAGCCATAAAGGCAAAACCCCTTCTTTAAAACAGGAAAGAAATAAGGCTTATTCTATGCAAAGGATCTCTTCATGGGTGATTTTGGTGGGTCTTATCTTTCATGTATTGCAAATGCGATTTATCATGTATCCTGTGAAAATTTTTATGGGCAGTTATACGCAATCGTTTGGTAAATATACAGTAGATGCAGGTTTATACAAAGTTTGCGATCAATTAGGTGTGTTAATTTACGATCAAAAAGCAATTGAGGTGGAACAAGAATCATTAGCCCGTATGAAGAATAAGATTTCTTTAGTAGATCAAAGAGCTGAGGAAATGAGTAAGTCAAAAAATTCATATGATGATGTTTATAATAAAGAGATGAATGAAATCTATAAAAATATCAATATCTATAATGACAAGGTAAAGTTTGTTAATGGGTTAACTCATTTTAAACTAAAACCAAACCAGGTGATTATAGGATCAAAAAAATCTGGTGATTTGATTTTGTTAAATGTTAGAGAGGCCTTTCAAAGCTTTTGGATGTGCGCTATATATACGCTATTTGTCCTTGCCGCTGTGATGCATGGATGTAATGGTTTTTGGACGTTTTGTGTCACTTGGGGTTTACTTCTTTCGAAGAAGGCTCAAACTTCTTGGGTAAGTTTTGCTTATGGGCTTGCGTTTATATTAGCAGCATTAGGAATGTTATCTATTTGGGGGAGCTATTTTTTCTGTGCGGGGTACTTTAATTAAATGAGTGATAAAAGAAAAAAAGTGATTGTTGTAGGAGGAGGGCTTGCAGGTCTTTCAGCCACAATGAAATTAGCAGAACTTGGATGTGAGGTTGAACTTATCAGTCTTACCAATGTAAAACGTTCTCATTCAGTCTGCGCTCAAGGTGGAATTAATGTTGCTATCAATTTGATGGGAGAGATGGACTCACCAGATATACACGCTTATGATACGATTAAAGGGGGCGATTTTTTAGCAGATCAACCTGCTGTTTTAGAGATGTGTTATAATGGTCCTGCTATTATTAGAATGTTTGATCGTATTGGAGTCCCTTTTAATAGACGTGCCGATGGACAGCTTGATTTTAGACGTTTTGGAGGAACACTTTATAAACGTACCGCATTTGCAGGAGCATCTACTGGTCAGCAGCTACTTTACGCACTAGATGAACAAGTGCGCCGCTATGAAGTCTCAGGTCTTGTAAAAAAATATGAACATCATGAGTATATGCGTACTGTTTTTGATGAGAAAAACATTGCTCGTGGTATAGTGATGATGGATCTTAGAACCGCTAAGATGATGGCATTAAAGGCAGATGCAGTGCTTCTGGCAACAGGTGGAAATGGGGTGATATTTAAGTATTCAACCAATTCAACAATTTGTACCGGAGCTGCAAATGGACGTGCCTTTTGTCAAGGGGTAAGGATTGCAAATCCAGAGTTTATTCAAATTCATCCAACCGCTATTCCTGGGGATGATAAACTTCGTTTGATGAGTGAGTCTGCCCGAGGGGAGGGAGGAAGAATTTGGGTTTATGGAGATAGTACAAAAAGTATAGAAGGGCCAGATGGACATTATGTTCAGTGTGGAATAACAGGTAAGCCTTGGTACTTTTTAGAGGAGCTATTCCCATCTTTTGGAAATCTTGTTCCACGGGATGTGGCTTCTCGTTACATTATTAAAGTGGTGGAAGAGGCAGACCTTGGTATCGATGGAAAAAAACAAGTATATCTTGATTTAACTCATTTAGATGAAAAAACAATGCATAAACTTGAATCAATTTTAGATATTTATAAAAAATTTACTGGGGACGATCCTCGAAAAGTGCCTATGAAGATTTTCCCTGCCGTTCATTATACGATGGGGGGCATGTGGATAGATTGGCCGGCAACAGGTGATGAGGATAGATTTACTAGATACCGACATATGACTAATTTAACAGGGCTGTTTGCAGCGGGGGAATGTGAATTTCAATATCATGGTGCTAATAGACTTGGAGCAAATTCGCTCCTTTCCTGTGTATTTGGTGGAATGGTTTCGGCAAGTGAAATGTTCTTTTATATTGAAGATATCTCTTCAAAAAGTAAAGTGGCCTCAGAAGATATTTTTGAAGAAGCTATTGCTCATGAAGTGGCGCTTAAGCAAACGATCTTAGAAAGAAATGGGGGAGAAAATATTCATAAGCTTCACGATGAACTTGCAGATATCATGATTTCTAATGTAACTGTTGTAAGAAGTAATGCAGGGTTAAAAGATGCTATTGCAAAGATAAAAGAGATTAGAGCAAGGGTGAAAAATATCACGTTGGATGATAAAGGAGATCAGTTAAACCAATCACTACAGTTTGCTATGCAATTTCCTTATATGCTCGAGGTTGCCTTAGCTATGGCTAAAGCTGCCTTAGTTAGGGATGAATTTAGAGGCTCTCACTATAAACCTCAATTTCCAAAACGAAACGATGCCGATTTTTTAAAAACGACCATTGCCACCTTTGATCCTCATTTAGATGAACCTGTGATCTCTTTTCTTCCAGTAGATATTCGTCATCTTGATCCAGTGCTTAGAGATTATACTGTGGCAAAAAGAATCACCCCTAAATTAAAAAATCTTCCAAAAAAAGTGCCATTTGTGACAGAACTAGATTATGGTCGAAGATAAAATAAGGAGTTTTCTATGAGCGAAAAAATTAGCGGTACATTTACATTAAAAGTGTTTCGAGGCAACGCTAGTAAGCAGTACTTTGAAGAATTTGAGCTCGATAGAAGAGAAGGGTTTAATGTTATCTCTGCATTAATGGAAATACAAAAACAGCCGGTGACCAAAAGCGGTGAAAGAGTAGCCCCTATTGTTTGGGAACAGGCCTGCCTTGAAGAGGTATGCGGTTCATGTTCTATGCTAGTTAATGGAATACCTCGTCAAGCTTGCACTGCATTAATAGAGGAAATTATAAAGGAGAGCAAAAGTGATACAATAGTGCTTGCTCCTTTTACAAAGTTTCCTTTAATTCGCGATCTTGTGGTAGATAGATCTTCCATGTTTGAAAACTTAAAAAAAATTAAGGGTTGGATCCCTGTAGATGGCTATCATAATGAAGAATTCGGCCCCACTGTCTCTATAAAAAAGCAGGAAGCAATGTATGTTGAATCTACCTGCATGAGTTGCGGCTGCTGTTTAGAGGCTTGCCCACAGTTTAGTGATCGTTCAAAATTTGTAGGAGCTTCCACCATTAACCAAGTAAAACTTTTCAACGCCAATGAAACGGGTAAAGCTTTAAAAGAAGAGCGGTTAACTATAATGATGGAGGAGGGGGGAGTTTCTGATTGCGGAAATGCACAAAATTGTGAGCAAGTTTGTCCTAAAAAGATCCCACTTACTCAATCAATTGCCTCTGTTGCAAAAGATACTGTAAAAAGTTATTTTAATCGCAAGTTTGGGCTTGCTGAACACCTTGACTAATAGCGTTGATAAAGACCTCTTTTGTCAAGTAGGGCTTTAATGTGGTTAAAAAGTCGTGATGAGGTCGATTTTTTCGATAGGCAGGCTCTTTGGGAGGGTGTTTTAACATATCCATGTAGTCTTTGTTATAATCCCAAAGAAAAGAAGAGTGATGTAAAAAACGATCTTTTTTTATGTACTGGGCATTACCGCCTACTTTTTTATCCCCAATAGCGTAATCATTATCCATTAAGCTAAATGTGGGGATGGATAAACACTTTTGGTAGAATTTTTCTGTCCATTTCATTATGGATAAAGGGTATAAATCAATGCCCACATCTTTTTTATTCATGATAAATGTGACCATAATGGTGTCATGATCAAGGATTACACATCCGCCAGCAGAAAATCTTCTTATGATGGGGATTAAAGAAGCCTTTTCTAAATGAATCACTTGTTCCTCTTTTTGAGATGAGCCCATTACAATTGCTTTTGGTGGGCCTATATTTACGAGTAAAAAAGATTCCTTTTCTTTGTCTAAAAGATTTTTCTCCATTTCTAGCTGCTTTTCAATAGGAGTATGCTTTAGTGTAATCAAGTGAATGGTCATTGAGTCTCAAGAGATACGATTTCAGCGGTTTTAATGATTTTATATTGCATGCCGTGAAGGGTTTTTAATGTAAATAACATCAAATATCCACCAGGTAAATCATCAATATCAGCGATATCTTTAACCACTTCACCTGTGGCTAATGTAAATATAATGGTCCCTGGTTGTTTATTTCGTAGCATGGTAAAGGCACTTTTCCAATCTTTTGCCATCTCCTTTGCATCAATGATCATAATATCATTTGGGGCAGATTGGGCGCCCCCACCACCTGATCCCCTATTCATCTCTTGCTTCATCATAGACTGAGAAATCATCGCATTTTCTTGATCACCTCGAGCTTTCATGGCAGGGGAAGCAAGAGGAGAGGGAGCCCCCCCTGCACTTGAAAGCAGAATGATCAGAAGCGGCATGCTAAGTTTTGTTATAGAAGCTAATGCCATGAGGTGTTTGCCTTGCTCTGCTGAGCGCCTTTTGACCATCCTTAATCATCATTGCGATGTCGCAATATTTTGCATCATCGGTAGTGACAATCCCAGCATATAGATTTTGCTTTTTTAAGCAAAGAATATCATCAACCAGTTGCTTTTTATTTTTCGTAAGAGATACTACACAAAAAAGATCCTCATTTACCTGCATCAGAAGATCGCCTAATCCATCGGGCCTACTTTTACAAGAAATAAGCGCTAAACATACCGATGCATTAGAAGTAAGTGCTTGTTTTATTTTATAAATCATCTCACGGTCAATAACGTTATGGCTAGAAAGTACTTTTTCAGAGCTTTCTATAATAGGGATGCTGAAAGAGGAGATCACATCCTCTGACTTCTTTCCTTCTGCGGTTTCATGCAATGTTTGAAAAATATTTTCATCGGCAATCGGCATGGAAATAAAATTAGCTACCCCATGTCTAATTAATTTTTCTAGATAGCTCTTATTTAACTTACTTAAAATTACTAAGATAGGTGTTATTTTTGTGTTGGAATTTCCCTTAATTACTTTAACGATAGCAAGAGTGTCATGTCCATCAGATTCATCAATTATGACAAAGGAAAACCTTAGATGATCCAATTTTTCCTGAGTGAACTGACTTTTACTTAAAAAAATAAGAGAGAGCCCCTCAAGCTTCTTTCGAAGAATAATTTCATGATTCCTATTTTCACTAATGACTAAAATATGATCCTTCATAAAAGTGTTTTAATCGGAGAGATTAAAAAAGTCAAGAGGCTAGTACCCGAAGGTGATCATTAGAATGGAAATGTCTGCTGAAGTGACCCCCTCAATTCTTGAGGCATGACCTAAATTTTGAGGGCGAATTTTAGCAAGACGCATGCTCGATTCCTTACGAAGGGTCTTCATATTTAGATAATCAACACCATCTGGAATAGAGAAGGAATCAAGCTTTTCAAGTTTTTCAAGCAGCTTTGCTTGCCGCAGGATGTAGCCACTGTATTTTACCTCGATTTCCACTCGTTTTGCAAGATATGGATCTATGTTCGGAAGAATATCTGGATAAAGTAACCTTACATCTTCATAGGTTTTCTCTGGCCTTGCAAGGTATGTAGCAAGACATAGGCTTTTCATTTCTATCTCTTTACGAGTGTCCTTTAATAAGGCAACAGTGTGCTTAATAATTTCTTGATTTTCAAGAAATTTCTCATATTCTTTATCAGAAATAAGTCCTAACAGGTGTCCAATAGGGGTAAGCCTAGTGTCAGCATTATCATAGCGAAGAGCAAGTCTATGTTCGGCTCTTGAGGTAAACATTCGATAAGGCTCTGTGAGCTCTTTTGTGATGATATCTTCTATTAATACACCAATATAAGAACTACTTCTTGGTAGGATAAAGGGTGCTTTTCCGAGTGCATTATGCGCAGCATTAATTCCAGCAATTAATCCTTGAGCAGCCGCTTCCTCATATCCAGTTGTTCCATTAATTTGACCTGCAAAGAAAAGATTTTTAATACGAAAGGTCTCCAGGGTTGCCTTTAGTTGTAAAGATGTAACATAGTCGTATTCAATTGCATAAGCAGGTCTCATAATTTCTGCATTTTCCAAACCTTTTATGGTTTTAATCATTGCCACTTGAACATCAAATGGAAGAGAAGTGGAAATCCCGGCAGCATAGTACTCGTGTGTTTTTAATCCTTCGCGTTCTAGAAAAATCTGATGACGTATACGGTCTTTGAAACGGGTGATTTTGTCTTCATAAGAAGGGCAGTAGCGAGGGCCTACACTTTTGATGTTGCCGCTATACATCGCAGATCGACTTAAGTTTTCCTCGGCGATTTTTTGCGTCTCTTCATTGGTATAGGTAATATAACATGGAATTTGCTCGAGCTCTTTTTTTACCCCATGATGAGAAAAGTGTACATCATCTTCTGTTTCTTGGATTTCAAGAGAAGAAAAATCGATGGTCCTACCATGTATTCTAGGGGGAGTGCCTGTCTTTAAACGGGCAATATTAAAGCCTAATTCCTTTAGTTGTTCAGAAATTGGGGACGAGCTATCGCCTATTCTTCCACCAGGGGTAGTTTGATCCCCAATATGGATAATCCCCCCCATAAAAGTCCCTGCAGAAAGAACTACCGTCTTGCCTTGATACCTGATTCCAAGAGGCGTTTCAACACCTGTAACTTTGCCATCTTCAACGACAAGTTTATGAATGCCACCTTGCATTAAAGATAAATTTTCTGTGCTTTCGAGCAGAAATTTCATATCTTGAGAGTAGACAAATCGGTCAGATTGACAACGGGGAGCCCACACAGCAGGGCCTTTTGATCTGTTGAGCATACGAAAATTAATTCCTGAAGAATCAGCGATTTTTCCCATGATACCACCAAGGGCATCAATTTCACGAACGATTTGACCTTTTGCAGATCCTCCGATAGAAGGATTGCAGCTCATTTTAGCAATCGTGTCAAGATTCATTGTTAGAAGCAGGGTTTTACAGCCCATTTTTGCGGCCGAATACGCAGCTTCACAGCCAGCATGTCCTGCTCCTATAACGATAACATCAAAGTATTCAGGATACGTCCACATGATTAACTATTCTTGTGGCGATCTCTTCTACTTCTTTTCTTACGTTTATGCTTATTCATTTTAAGCTTACGTTTTTTCTTCACTGAAGACATAGTTTATACCTTTCCTATAAAAAGTTCGTGTCTATAGTATAAGTACAGCTTGATTTTGTAAAGGAAAATCAATGAATACTTTCAAAAGGATAAGATTTAGATATAAAAAATTTTAAAATTTAGGAGAATGAGGCAAAGGGATCTTCGTCAGGTGTTTGCTCATGAGAATAATTTTTAAATGTAGCAAACTCTTTTCTAAAGGCAAGCTTCACATCTCCGATGCTACCATGTCTATTTTTTGCGATAATAATTTCAGCCATTCCAGGATGGTCGGTGGAATTATAGTAATCTCTTCTATAAATGAACATAACACAGTCAGCATCCTGCTCAATAGATCCAGACTCTCGAAGGTCAGAAAGCATTGGTCTATGGCCTGCTCTTTCCTCAACTTTACGTGATAGTTGTGATGGACAAACAATAGGAATGTTTAATTCACGAGCTAAGTTTTTAAGCATTCTAGATATCTCAGCAATTTCAGTCTGTCTATTTTCTGAGTTAAAATGACTTTTTGATCCAGAGAGAAGTTGTAGGTAATCAACCATTAAAAATTGAATGTCATAAACCTCTTTTAAACGCCTTGCTCTTGCTCTAAGATCAGTAATTTTTAAACCTGGCTGATCGTCAATGATAAAGGTATGATCTTGCATACGGCTCACTGCAGCCACAATTCTTTGGTATTCCGCCCCATCAAGAGCACCTGTTTTAATTTTTTCAGAAGATACTTCTGCTTGTGTACAAATCATTCTGTTTAA
>CAMCSI010000019.1 GCA_945877885.1 Chlamydia trachomatis | reverse complement strand
GTAATATCTTTAAGAAGCTCTCTTGAATAAATCCAAATAAATAATTTATATCCTACATAAAAGGCGCTAGAAAAAATCACTCCATACCAAGCAATGGGATGGTTTAAAAAAGGGATCCTAAAAACAATTGGATTTGGATCAACACTTATCCATAAAAGTAACTTTAACAACATATTTTCCCTACATAGATCTTTCTTTAGTATAGATCTTTGTCTCTTTTATTGGTATTCTTCTCTTATGCAATATAAGATTAAAATCTTTTGTGTGGGAAGACGTCACCCAAACTGGCTGGATGAGGCTTTAGCTCTTTATGAGAAGAGATTAAAAAGCTATTGTATCTATGAATGGGTGATTTTAAAGACTGACAAAGAATTAATTGGAAAAATGGATAAACTTCAGTACATTTGCTTTGATCCTTATGGCAAAAGCTATTCTAGTGAAATCTTTTCAGCTCTACTTGAGTCAAAAGTTTCTTGGAATTTTGTAATAGGAGGAGCAGATGGCCTTCCAGAGGTTGTAAGAAAAGGGGCGATGGAATTAATCAGCCTATCAAATTTTACCTTTCCCCATGAACTTGTAAGATTATTAATTACCGAGCAAATTTATCGCGCTTTGGAAATTTCCAAAGGATCGGCCTATCATAAGTGACCTTGGCTTGCCACATTTTTTGTCTCTTCATTATGTAAAATAGTTGCCACATAAGATGGTACAAATGGTATGTAAGGCAGTAAAGATCTTGTGATAGAGGAGAGCTCTGCCATGTAAAATTCTTTAAATACAGATTGTCTATCATGAGATAGATTGTGTAGATGCCATTTTTGGAAGCAGTCAAATGGCGTCTCATTTTTCCCTTTTGTATAGGAAAAGTGGTAGTATAAATAGTAAAGAGCGATACGTTTAACGATAGATTTTTTCCAAGCAGCAAGTCCAGGATGCTTTTTAATAAAAGCTTTTGTGACAGTTTCTACAATTTCACTGTGGGAAGAGGTTTGAAGGGCTGGTGATTTAAGCTCTACTAAAAGAATTTTAAAGATAGGATGATCTTCAGAAAGTTTTAAATGAGATGCAAGGGTTAAATTTTGAATACTCCAGTAGTGGGCTCTATCGATAAGATCAGCTGTTTTTAGCTCACTAATTCGTTTAAGATGCTTGATGGAAAGCTCAACAATTTCATTAAAAGGAAGGTTTGCATGATCAAGGTATAAAGAGGCGATTTCATCTTCGATCGTTTGTACAAGATGTACAGGAATTTTCCATGTATCATGTAAGTCATCTTTAATATTTTTCCAAATAACTACTTCTAACAAATTAATTTGTTCTGTATCTATGGAAGGAAGCTCTTGCATACGATCAAAAAGAGCGATAAGATTATCAATGAGAAAGGTTTTAATATTTTTGATCCCTTTTTTCTCAGCAATTTGAATCTCATTATTGATAAAATGGAAGATCTCTCTTCGAATAACAGGCTTACCTAAGTTAAAATCAGAAGAGCGCAGAGAGTAGATGTATTCAATAGCAGATTTGAGCCCTTTAATAGCTTCATCTTTAGTTAAAGATTCTTTAAGTCTAAGGGTAAAAAGAATTCGTTTAGCAAAGGCAAGTCGGAAAGTGGCTGTGATTTTAGATTCTTCTTCAAGCATACGTTTATGCTCTTTTTGAATAAACTCTTCTATCTGCAATAAAGATTCTTTAGGATAGATGCTGTGTAACGGGGAGGATGAATAGACTTTATCGGCAATAATGGAAGAAATTTGTGGGGTAAGCTCTCTAAAGTTTCGTATTCTATTAATAGATAAAAGACCGTTAATTTTTTGTAAGAGCTTTTCTTGAAGTAAAGGCTGAGAAAGAAGGGGAGTTTCTGCTATAATTTCTAGCTGAAATCTGATCATAAGCTTATCTAAGGTATCTATAGACTCATATGGGGAGCTTGTTTTATCAAAGGAGGCAATTAATTGCTTTTGCATCGCCCAGATCACTTTTGTAAGCTTACTTTTTTCTATGGATTCACCGTCAATTGCCGCAATACATTCAGAAATTTTCCCAGTAATATGATGAGCAAAATGGAAGGAAGTATGTGAAGAAGGAAGGTCCTTTTCAAAAAATACAGTAAGATTTTCCCTAATCAAATAGGAAATGTCGAGTTTCCCATTTTGACTGTAATCATAGTGTTTTTCTAGATACTTCACATAATAGTGTATCTTTTCCCACGTTTTTTTTAAGGCAGAAATCCCAAGTCTATAGTGGGGGAAATGCTCTCTAAATTCAGGTAAAACTTCAGCAAGCAAGTTCTTTTGAATATTTTGAGACCATTTTTTTGGTTGCCCTTCCTTTGTGATCTCTTTTTTTAAACGTTTGGCAAGAAATAAAGATAATTCTGAAAATGGATCATGAAAATCATTGGCCTCTTCCACAGGATATAAAAATCCATGCTTATGCAGCGCCCACTCATCCCCCTTTGAATAAATACGATTTAAGGCGTCAGGGGAGGATTTAGAGTTATGACTTAGATGATCTGACATAGGAGTCTAAATTTTTTTTATGTTAAAGCTTTGTTCTATAGTAAAAAAGCTTTTTTGTCTAATGATTATATTAGAGTTTTAATAATCCTATTACTTAATTATTACCATGTCACTTCTAATCCCTTACCAGACTATATCTTACGAAAGATTCTTTTGGAAAAGATCCTTTTTAGGAAAAGAAATAAATGGTATACTTCTGATAATTTTCTAAAACATAAAAGAGGTTCTCTATGAATTATACTTGGATTGCAGGACATTTAGGTTCTGACCCTGAAACAAGATTTACACCCGCTGGTAAAAAAGTAACATCGTTAAGGGTTGCTTGTAAATCTCGAAAAGGGGGTAAGGATGAAACAATGTGGTGGAAGGTGACGATTTGGGGTGAAACCTTCGATAAGATCCTCCCTTATTTTAAAAAGGGAAGTGCCATTGTTGTCTGCGGAGAGATGATGCCTCCTGAAATATTTCAAAATAGGGATGGCAATACCCAGGTTTCTTTAGCCCTTACAGCAAGCCATATATCCTTTAACCCATTTGGGAAACCTAAGTCGGAAGAGGGGGGCGTTTCTGCAAGAGCCACAGAATCAGTAGGTGAGTACGGATTTCCTCCAGGATCTAGCGGTCCTGCCTTTGAGCCTATGGGTGGTGGGTATGAAGTTTCTGACGAAGAAATTCCTTTTTAATCTACCTTTTTTTTGAAAAGTTAAGCAATACATCCATTCTATCTTATTAAAGATCTGATGGATGTATTTTTTTTATCAAAAATTTGCAATTAATCTTCCTTCCTTGTTAATTAGGGTTAGATCTTTATAAGGGGGTTTCAGAATTTTCTGATACTTCCGAAAGGAGTTAAAAAAACAAACCTAAAGGGGTATTATGAAAAAAGTAGCTATGTTTGCAGTGTTTGCTGCAGTTGCTCTAATGAGCTTATCATGCAGTAGTGCTGATACAGATAAGAAATATAACTCAAAAAAATGCAAAACTTGTGGTGCATTAGAAAATGTATCTATAGAAAGAGTTGGTTAATTATCAAAAAGCCCCTTTTTAGGGGCTTTTCTATTTAAAAAAAGGAGAAAAAAGATGAAAAAAACTTTAATATTTAGCATGTTAGCAGCATTTACCCTTGCCTTCACATCATGTGCAATGGTAGAAAAAAAAGAAGAGAAGAAAAAGACAAGCTCTCAATCGCCTCACAGACGTTATCATACAGAAAAGACAACGAGCAAATAAAACTGTAAGCACTTAATTTAAGTGCTTAAAATTTATTGTGATCTCTTACCAATGAGATTAGTCATTTCTTCTAGACCAATAGTAGGTATAGCATGTTTTATAAAAAATGGTAGCGCTGCTGCTGCCTGACCTAAATATTTCTTCACTTCTGCAATAAATAGAGGCTCAATGACTCCTAAACCAGCAACCATTGCCTCTTTCGCCCCAACACAAAGGTTTGGTTTCATTTTCATCTCGGTTTCTAATAGTTCAGTTAAACTCTCTAAATGACCTTCCATCTCTTTCTTAAATTTCGGTACATCAGCCTCTTTGAAATTAATAAAATTATCATTATAGTCTTTTGCTAATGTTTTAATATTACCCACTAAAACATTTAGTTTGTCGGAACATAATATCACTTGGGCATTTGCATCTTTAAAAAAAGCCCCTAACTCCTCTGCCATTTTCTTCTTTCGTTGACTAAAGCCTGCTTCTTTAGATCTAATCAACTCTTGAAGCTCATTCCAGAGTGTAAGTGGCATTGCCTTTGGTTTGAAATTATATACAATTTCCATATAACTTTTTCTTAGGACTTCATCTGATATCTTAGGATGAATTTGGTTAAGTAGAGCCTGTGCAGCTTGATAATAGTTAAAAACCTCTTCTCTTTGATTTTTTTCTTCGATTATCTCATTGATGTGCGCCAAATCTTTTTTTATTCGTATCTGAGTAAGATGATTCTTTTCTTTAGCTAGCCCCTTATAATCTGCCAGAATTTCATTTATTTGCATTTTTAGCGATGATGAATCTTGAGGTGGTAGTCCACTAATTCTTTGGATTAAACGTTTTTCGTCCTCAGTAACAGCCGCAGAATTAAAGCTTATCTCGGTTTTACGAAGTAATCCTATTATTTCCGTAAGCTTATGATAGGATTGGCCAAGAATATTTTGTAAATCAGTATTAATGGATTTTGAAGAAGCCATAGTAGAAATTTTTGTCTTAAATTCAACCGTTTTATCAATAAGTAGATCTATCAACACAATTTTACTTTCTACGGAAATTTCATCTTTATCAATATCCTTGATAATACTTAATAACGCCTCATTGGTGTCTTTGAACTCGAGTACAAATTCTTTTAAAATATTATTACTATCGTTAAATTTCACATCTGCAACATCGGTGACAATAGCTTTTTTAGTAAGACTAAATAGCTGTTTACTTAACAATTCAATCTGGCTACCGATTCTAACTTTTCTTTCCTGTTCTTCTTTTTTTCTTTCGTTAAGTTCTGTTTGAGTGACTTTTGTAACATCCTCTGTTCTTTGTAAAGTCTTATTTAAGGCTTTAAGCCCAAGAACAGTAAGCTCATCTAACTTATCTTCTGTTGTTATCTCTTTATATAGTTTATGAATATGCGGAGCAAGTAGATCAAGAATCTTATCAAAACTTATGCTTATTCCCATGGATGTAAGGGGTTTAAGTAATGTTTTAATTCTTTCTTCTAAGGTAGGTTCATTTGTGGAACTATATTTATTGATTGCTTCAAAAAAAGATCTTACAAACTCTTTGGAGGCTTTATTTTCCTCCGGTGAAAGTGTTGGCACAATCGCAGCTGAGCTATCTTCTTTTAGTTCCTCACTAATTGCACGGTTGGCAAGATTTAAGACTTCTTCAATGAGAGTATCCATAAGCTCTGTACCGCGGCCACCATTATTTTTACCTGTGATAGCATCTACTGTGGAATTGACTAATGACTCTACAATTTTTGCATCGTTTGCAGATTTTTTTACAAGAGCTGTTATAATTTTATTCACACACCACTCTACCCATCTTACAAATACATACTCAACTATCCACATCACAGCAATTGCAATAGCATATAATGGGGTCATTAAAATCTTTTTTGCACCAAAAAGTTCAGGACCAGTTAATTTTTCCATTAGCTCGGATCGTGTTTTAGCAAGCTTGCCAGCGGCGTTTAAAGGTGTAGGACAAAAGGTATCGACAAAAACGTTTGTTAAATTTTCATAAGACTTTAGCGTCTCTTTAGGGTCACCAGCAACTGTTTTATTAATAAATTCTTCTTTTGTGATAAGAGTAGAAGAGGACATTGCTGCCCCAGAAACATGAGCATCGATTGCATCTGAGACTTTATTAAACAGGGCTGAAAACTGGTCTAATAGTACAATATTTCCGGCACCTTTATTTCCATCGGAGGCAAGTTGCTCTCCAATTTTTTTCCTTGTAGCACTAAAAAACTTGCTTGTACTATTTAAGCTCATTTCAACAACTGTATTTGCAACAGCTGGCAGTAAAATATCGCCAATAAAGCCACGTGCCATAAAATTTGTTTTGCCAACCACACGCATACTTTCTTTTAATGTATCAAGAAATAGCTTACAACTTACTTTGATATTTCCCTTTAACTCACCTTGAGATTTGGTCATCAGTTCTAAGATTGTTTCAAAGGGTTCAGCAACTCCACCAGAGCTCTCAAAAAGCTTATAAATCCCTTTTAAAGTGAGAATTTCTGTAGCAATAGCAGTCTCACGTTCAATTTTTTGCTTATTAGTTAAAGGTCCATCTAGTTCTTTTGAAAATTGGGATTCAGCAGCGATCTCAAATTCATGTTTCTCTAGAAGCCAATTTGCAAATTCTTCCACCTTTTTATTCACAGCTGGAGATTTCATTTTTTCATATATTGGTTTATTATCATCACAATCTGCACCATTTGCCGCAGAAGTAAGATAAATCACTTCTGTACCGGTGATATTTTCGTATATTGATCGCAGAGCAGGGGGGATCTCCATCCCTTCTATTTGTATATCTTCTGGAAATTGAAGAAGATTAATTAATAAATTTTTAGGCTCATTTTCAAGACGGTAGGGGGTGATTAGATCAAGACGTTCTTGAATAAGTTTTTTTTCGACCGGCCCTGTTTGAAGCCCCCATAGTTTTTGTAAAAGCGGCCCCACAAAGGATGTAATGGCTTCTCTAGCCACTTTATTCGCAATGTAATTGCTCCCCATGCCTATTACCGCTTGGAAACCTTTGCTTGGAAGTTGTTGCAATTCCCTCTTAGTATTTTTAAAAAAATTATTCGCTACCTCAGATATCTTCTGTCTGACAGTTTGAGAAAGAGTGGACATCTTTCTTAAAGGAAATTGCACATATCTTCCTAGGGTTTGCCAATAATTATTAGCCCTATCTTGTGGATGATTTAGTCCTGTATTTCCATTATTACCTGCTGCTAACACGTGTTACCTCCAAAGGTAGGGTTTAAGGATGAACGAAAATAAAGCTCTTTTATTGCGATTTATTTTCTAATATTTTCAATACATCCATTTTGTGTACCCATCTAGTATAAGCAGAATAACTATTAATTAGAAAGATTTTAGATCTATTTAGTAGCGTAATAAATATTTTATTACTTAAAATTATATTAATAATAATTATAATTGACCTATTTTAAATTTTATAGTTGAGATTTAACTTTAATTTAAATAATAATTTGACAACAAAAGGTGGTGCAAATATTTTTTTAATAAAGTACTATAAATTTTATGTATCGTTTTCTATTATATATTTGCTTTGTTTCAAGCGTATTTGGAAATATCACCTATTTATCCCCTGCTGGGGTAGGCCTTTATGTGGAGGCTGGGTATGCTCCGTCGTGGCGAAATTGTTTACTTGGTGATCCCATTGTTTGGACTGTTCATGATCATGGAGACGAAGATCCCGGTATTAAGACCTTAGAACATGGTCTTTTTCATCCTAATCAGGGGTTAAACAACACCTATGCCCCAGGGTTAAGGGCAAGGGCTGATTTATCAGCAAATAGGTGGGGTTCTGTAGAGGGGATCTTTCAAGGGCTCTATGAATGGGAGTTTAACAAGACAGTAGTGGAAGGAAGAGACCAGGTGGGAACCTCTATTTCCCCCTTTGCTCAGGGTCCATACCTTCTTTCCAATGATTTTATGTCATTTTCTCATATCGATGTGACTTACCATGAACACTTTAATAGCGTAGAGTTGAATTACTTAAAACACTTATCCCCAAGATATTATGACTACTTTTCCGTATCGGTAATTTTTGGTCTTAGAGGGATTCAAAGTGAAAATTCAATGAATTTAACAGGGCCTATGGAAGGGGATGATGGGGTGGTTGATCCTTCTTTAGATCCGATTGGAACCCTTTACCTAAATAATAGGAATAGATTTATTGGGGCGCAAATTGGTGGGATTATGCGCTATAGGATCACCAAAAAACTTTATTTTGAATGTCTCGTGAAGGGGGCGATTTTAGGCGATATTTTGGATTATCAGATAAAAATATTTTATTCCGAAGAATCGACCAATCCAAATCATCCAAGAGTTACCACCTCGTTTGAAGATATGGATAGAGTCAAGGCGGCGATGGGTTATGCTGCAGAGGCTACCCCAAAATTTGAGTTTCATCTTGGAAACATGTATCTGTTTGCAGGAGGAAATTTCCTTTATGTTCATGGAATAAGTCCTACAAGTATACAAATTACTCAAAAAAACCTGTTAAATGTAAGTACCTGTGGTAGCATCTTACTAGGATCAGCACTGATTGGCTTAGGAATTCATATATAAAATAGCTTTTCAATAGACCTCTTGCGTAATTACATTTGTACGCTAAAAATGGTTTTTTAACGACCAAAGAAGAAGCCTGTTGTAAAAAACAGGCATGCCCTTGGAGAAAGGTAGGCACTTATTGTAAAAGCTAAAGCAGCATTGATAATAGCGCTACGGTTCATCCTAGGTAATTCATTATGAATGAGATGACTTAAATAATACCCATATGCGGTTATTGAAGATTCAAATAAAAGTTCAGAAAAATAATCTGTCAAAAGTAATCTAATATAACCCGAATTTTCTAGGTCCGAATTCAAAGGTTGAAGAGAAGGGGTAAATAATGCTGGTGTCATAATTTTATGTAATCTCTAAAAAAATATAGGTAAAAAAGCTGGAGAGTACTTACGACAAAAACTACTTTCTTAAGGCTGCTACCTTCCGGTCCTGACCTGATTCGTAAGGCCTATTCCATAAGGTCCCCAGCAAGGTTAAATTATAGCAAGAAGGATGCTTTTAGGCAAGGGCTAGATCAGAGATATTTAGTGATTAGGGCTTTTTTATTAGCTTTTACCTGGGCAAGAGGGCCCCTATCTACGATTTTTCCGCCCTCAAAACCCCCACCCGGGCCAAGATCGATCACGTAGTCGCTGTTATTTATAATATCTGTATTGTGTTCGATAATCCAAATACCGTGCCCTTTGGAAAGTAGGGTGTCAAAAAGGCGTAAAAGCAGTTCAATATCGGTGAAATGAAGGCCTGTGCTTGGTTCATCAAAGATATAGAGGGTATGGCCGAGATCCTTATTGGTAAGCTCTTTGGCAATTTTTAATCTTGAAGCCTCTCCACCAGAGAGGGTTTTTACCCTTCGGTTAAGATTTAGGTGATCCAGTCCTGTGCTGATCATCATGGCAAGGGCTTTTTGGATCTTTGGCAATGGGGGAAATAGCTCTACCGCCTTTGCCACATCGCATGCAAGGAGTTCAGAGATGGAAAGTCCTTTGTATTTAATTGAAAGGCTAAGGGGGTTTAGTCGAAGACCATCACAGGAGGTGCATTTAAGCTTTACAGGGGGAAGGAAATGTAAATCAATCCATTCATGACCATGTCCTTTACACCGTTTACAATGACCTAAGGCGCTATTAAAGCTAAAAGCCCCTGGTTTTAGACCTTTTATTTTAGCCTCGGGCAAAGCGGCGAAAAAGGTTCGAAGAGGGGTAAGGATATCTAAATAGGTAGAGATATCGGATCTTGAGGAAAGGGACACAGCGGTTTGATTGATGTGTAGGATTTTAGACAGTATTTTTGCGCCAATTATCGTGCAATTTTTTTTCTCTAATTTATTGGAAGGTTTTCCCTTTTTTAGATTTTCTTCTAAGTGATCATGTAAAAGATCGATCACAAGGGAGGTTTTACCAGCACCTGACACTCCTGTAAATACGGTGATTCCATCGAGCGAAATATTTACATGAAGATTTTTGATATTATGAATAGTTGCATTTGTCACTTCAAGGAAGTTTTTAGCCACAACAGGGTTAGTTTCCCGTTTAAGCACTTTTTTCTTTGATAGGTAGGGGCCAGTTACCGAATGTTTATCTTTTAAAATGTCTTCATAAGTTCCTTTGGCAACAATTTTTCCACCATGTTTACCACAGCCTGGTCCAAAATCAAAAATTTCATCTGCAATTTTCATGGTAAGGGGATCGTGTTCGACAATGATTATGGTATTGCCACGCTCTTTCATTTTCAAAAGGGAGTTGTTAAGCTGCTCATTATTTTCAGGATGTAGGCCGGTTGTCGGCTCATCAAGGATATAACAGGCCCCTGTAAGCTCTTTATGGAGCTCTTTTGCAAGCCTTACTCTTTGCACCTCACCAGTACTTAGTGTTTTTGTCATTCGTCCCATTGAAAGGTAGTGCAGACCAATATCATTTAAAAAGGTAAGTGTGGACACAAGGTTTTCTAAGGGCTCTTTTACCACCTCTGAAAATGGGATGTTTGCAATAAAAGCTTTTGCCTCTTTTAAAGAAAGATCGCATAGCTTTGGTAGAGAAAGTCCATCAAGCAAGACAGCTGAGGCAAGGGGATTTAATCTTCCCCCTTTACATTCTGGACATATTTCCTCTTTTCCTGTTCCAAAATATTCATACATTTCCTCATCAATATCAATGAGTATTCCAAGTCCTGAGCAATATTCACACTGTCCTTCAAAATGGTTAAACGAAAAGGTATGGTGGGTGATCTTTGGAAAGGATTTCCCTGTCTCTTTTACAGAAAATGATAAGTTATAGTAAAGCTCACTTTCCCCAGCAATAACTACCACTTCATTACTAGAATAACGTATGGCAAGCTCAATACTAGATAACATGTGAGAAAGTGATGTTTTTGAATAAATAAGTCTATCAATAACAAGCTCTAACTTATTTTTACGCAGGCGGCGATAGGGGATGGTTTCATCTAATTCGTAGATTTCCCCATTTAAGCGAATGCGAATAAATCCTGCGGCTAAAAATCGACTTTTCCATTCATCAAAATCTAAAATTTCTTTTGTATCAATGGGGGATAAAATGGTGATTTTTGTTTTATCAGGAAGATCTTTATATTGATCCACAATAAACGAGGGGGTAATTTGTACAATAGGATAACCGGTCTCTGGGCAAAAAGGTTTTCCTAGATGTGTATAAAGGAGCCTTAAATGATCATAGGCTTCTGTTACTGTTCCGAGGGTGGATCTTGGATTCATACTACGCATACGCTGCTCGATAGCTACAGTAGGGGATAAGTTTAACATTTTCCCATATTTTGGCTTTGGCATGGCTTTTACAAATCTTCGTGTAAAAGGGGGAAGGGTTTCCACAAAACGTCTTTGTGCTTCGCAAAAAATGGTGTTGTAGGCAAGGCTTGTTTTTCCCGATCCAGAAGGGCCTGCAAATACCGAAATTTTTCCTTTTTCAATTTCTAAGGAAAGATGTTTCAAATTGTGCTCATGGGCATCTTCGATGATGATTTTTTTTTGTACGAAAGATCCCACTGAAGTAGAGTTTGTAAGAAGCTTTTTCTTTCCTAGGGCTTCTTTGATATAGAAGGCTGTGGGAGAGGAAGTTTTTGCAACTTCTTCAGGAGAGCCCTTTGCCATGATTTGTCCACCTTTATCTCCTCCTTGAGGCCCGATATCAATTACATAATCACAACATTTTACAAGATCCATGTTATGTTCAATTACTGCAATACTATTTCCAGCCTCTACAAGCTCTTGAAGGATATTAAGTAATTTTGCAATATCATAAAAGTGAAGTCCTGTGGTGGGTTCATCCAAAATATACAATGTCTTAGAACTTTTCTTTGTTAATAGTTCGCAAGAAAGCTTTATTCTCTGAGCCTCTCCCCCTGATAGGGTAACTGCAGATTGACCTAAGGAAATATAACCAAGGCCCATCTCTACTAATAAATTGAGCTTTTTAGAAAGGGTGGGGATGTTTTCAAAAAATGTGGCAGCCTCTTCCATTGACATATCTAACACATCTGAAATATGTTTCCCTTTGTATGTAATTGCAAGCGTCCCGGCGTCAAAACGCTTTCCATCACATTCCTCACACTTCACCCAAACATCGGCTAAAAAGTCCATATCTACTTTTACAGACCCTATACCACTACAATGAGGGCATGATCCTGATTTTACATTAAAGCTAAATCGCCCTTCTGTAAACCCTGCCGCCTTTGATGCAGGAAGCTTTGCAAAAAAAGCCCTGATATCAGTAAATAAGCCTACATAGGTTGCAGGATTGGATCTTGGGGTTCTTCCAATGGGCGATTGATCGATCGAGACAACTTTTTCAATATTTTCAACTCCTAAAATCGCCTCATGTTTCCCCACAGGAAGGGACGTTTTATGAAGTTTATTATTCAAATAAGGATAAAGGGTCTCGGTAATTAAGGAAGACTTTCCAGAGCCCGATATTCCAGTAATTGCTGTCATCACTCCAAGGGGGATGGAGACGGTGACATTTTTAAGGTTATTATGAGAGCCGTTTTTAACAGTGATGGCATAATTTAGATCTATTTTTCGTCTCTTTGGAATCTTGATGGACTCTCTGCCAGATAAGTAATTTGCGGTGATGGAATTTTTCTCTTTGATAAAATCTTCTGTCTTTCCAGAAAAAAGGATTTTTCCCCCTAAAACACCTGCTTTTGGGCCAATATCCACCACAGAATCGGACGCTAAAATGGTTTCTTCATCATGTTCAACAACGATGATTGTATTACCAAGATGTTGTAAGGCTTTTAATGTTTTAATCA
This sequence comes from Chlamydia trachomatis, assembly GCA_945877885.1. Taxonomy (GTDB): domain Bacteria; phylum Chlamydiota; class Chlamydiia; order Chlamydiales; family 2-12-FULL-49-11; genus JAJACQ01. The sequence goes on along the minus strand of CAMCSI010000019.1, from coordinate 800 downwards.
GCTTTACATTGTCACTTGGATGAAGACCAATGGATGGTTCATCTAAAATATATAAAACGTCTGTTAATGAAGATCCAATAAGCCCTGATAAACGCACCCTTTGAGCCTCCCCACCAGAAAGTGTTGGAGAGTTTCTATCAATGGTTAAATAAGAAAGACCGGTATCTATTAAAAAAGCTAGACGGGATTTCATCTCTTTGATCACCTCTTCTGAAAGAAGGGCTTGATCCTTTGTAAGCTTTACCTTATGAAGCTGCTCTAAAAACTGTTCAACGGATAATGCTGTCCACTCATTTATTGTCTTATTTGCAAACTTTGCAGCCGATGGATAAGGCTTTAACCTTGACCCTTTACAATCTCTACAAGGAAAAATATCCATCAGTTCATGGACCTTGTTTTTATAGGAATCAGAGCTTGATTCATTCAACCGATCTTTAGCAATGCCTACAAACCCTTTCCATTCCAGAGAATCAGACCATTTATAGCCGGTATCAGGATGAGTAAAATCCATTTTTATCCATTTTTCCTCTGTTCCAAACAAAAGGACGTTTTGCGCTTTTTTCGAAAGATTTTTCCATGGCGTGGAAAGCTTAAAGTCATAGAGCTTAGCAAGATTTTTGTAGACATTTCCCCATTTCACCGTATTATATTGTGGGGCAATTAAACACATATCCTCTTTGATAGATAAATTAGGATCAATGATTTTATCAATGCTAAAATCCTCACATATTCCAAGTCCTTTGCATCGATCGCACATCCCTTTGGGATGGTTGAAGGAAAAATCCTCACTCTCAAGAGTT